>NZ_BAXF01000182.1:0-4148 GCF_001310435.1 Arthrobacter sp. JCM 19049
GGGGGCGGCAGTCGCCAGGGAAGTGGACAAGCGCAAGCCCGCGGTCGCCAACTTCATGGACCGGGTGCTGGCCAAGCCGCCGGTGCGGCGCCTGGCCAAGGAACTGAACATTGACCTGCAGGACGTGGTCGGTACCGGAACCAGGGGGAAATCACCCGGGAAGACGTCAACAGCTACAACGCCCAGCGCGCGGCCGAACGCGACGCGGCACCGCTGTACTGGCAGAAGGCGCCAGCCAGGAAACCCGCATCGAGCGCATCACCGTGCGCGGGGTGCGCAAGGCCACGGCCAAGGCCATGGTTGACTCGGCGTTCACCGCCCCGCACGTGTCCATCTTCGTGGACGTGGACGCCAGCCGGACCATGGAATACATTGCCCGGCTGAAGAAGTCCCGCGACTTCGAGGGCATCAAGGTCTCCCCGCTGCTGGTGCTGGCCCGCGCGGTGATCTGGGCGGCGGCCCGCAACCCCTCGGTCAACGCCAGCTGGGTGGAGACCGAGAACGGCGCGGAGATCCACCAGAAGCACTTCCTGAACCTGGGCATCGCCGCCGCCACCCCGCGCGGGCTGTTGGTGCCGAACATCAAGGACGCGCAGAACCTGTCCATGCGGGAGCTGGCGATCGCGCTGAACGAGCTGGCCACCACCGCCCGGGCCGGGAAGACCGCCCCGGAGGACATGCGCAACGGCACCTTGAGCATCACGAACATTGGTGTGCTGGGCATCGATACCGGCACCCCGATCATCAACCGGTGAGGTGGCGATCGTTGCCTTCGGCACGATCCGCCAGAAGCCGTGGGTCGTGGACGGGGAAGTGGTGCCGCGCTGGATCACCACCCTGGGCGGCTCCTTCGACCACCGCGTGGTGGACGGGGACCTCTCGGCCCGGTTCATGGCCGACGTTGCGGCCATCATGGAGGAACCGGCGCTGCTGCTGGACTGATTCGGCGCCCTCTGGAGGCCAGGTCGGCACCCGTCCACCGCTGCCGTGGGACGGGTGCCGGGCGAACCTGCCAATTGCCGCAACACCGGTGACCTGCCGGCGGGATCCTGCCACGCTGCAGATGACACCACCACAAGTATCACCGGGCACCGTGGTCGCCTTCACCGATGTGATGTGCGGCTGGTCCACCCTTGCCTTCCACCGTTTCTATCAGGCCCGTGAAGCGGCGGGCCTGGAAGACCGGCTGACGCTGGACCCCCAGCTGTTCCTGCTGGAGGACGTAAACCGGATGGCCCTGAACACCAAGATCATTGAAGGGGAAAAGCCGGTTGTCGGCGCGCTGGCCGAGGAACTCGGGTTCAAGCCCTGGCAGCGGGACCCCTCCGAATACCCGGTCACCAGCCTGCCGGCCAATGAGGCGGTGCACGCGGCAAAGGAACAGTCCGCCCGTGCCGCCGAACAGCTGGACATGGCGCTGCGCCTGGGGTTCTGGCGGGACAGCCGGTGCATCAGCATGCGCCACGAAATCCTGGACATTGCCACGGACTGCGACCGGTCGATGTGAACCGGCTGCGCGAGGTACTGGATACGGGCCGGGCCCGAGTGGCGATGATGCGCACCTACCTGGACTGCCGCGAAGACGTACAGGGAAGCCCGCACTTTTTCCTGCCCGATGGCAGCAGCAGCCACAACCCCGGCATCACGATGCGCCAGGTTGGCCAGCCCGGTGCCGGGTTCCTCGTAGTCGATGAGGACGACCCCGAGGTGTACGCCCAGCTGGTGCGCCGCGCCGTGCGGCAGTAGCCGGCCTAGTCTTGCTGGGGCTCCGGGTTCTGCGGGGGCCGCAGCCCCAGCACCTCGGGCAGCGGCTGGGGCTCGTGCTCCAGCACATGTTCGGCCAGGTAGCCGATCACCACCTGGTACCAGAGCTTGGCGTGCTGCGGGGAGAGGATCCAGTGGTTCTCCTGAGGGAAGTACAGGAAGCGGTGGGCGGTCGAACCGTCGGCCTGCTGCGGCAGCCCGGATAGGGAGAGCAGCTCGTACCACAGCCGCAGGCCTTCACCGATGGGCACGCGGTAGTCCTTGTCCCCATGGATCACCAGCATCGGGGTGCGGATTTGCTTCACGTACCGGCTGGGCGAGTACTTGGTGACCATTTCCGGCTGCATTTCCCGGGCCCAGTAGAAGGCCGCATCGGTGGTCGGGCCGAACCCGTCCAAGTCCCACAGGCTCGCATGGGTGACGATGGCCTTGAAACGCTGGGTCTGCCCGGCGATCCAGTTGGCCATGTAGCCGCCAAAGCTGCCGCCCATCGCCGCGGTGCGGGTGGCGTCGATGTCCGGGCGCTGTTCCGCGGCGTCGGTGATTGCCATCAGATCCGTGTAGGGATGCTCACCCCACGTGCCCCAGCCGCGGGCAATGAACTCCTGCCCGTACCCGGTGGACAGCCCCGGATCCGGCAACAGCACCGCATAGCCCTGCGCCACCAACAGCCACGGGTTCCAGCGCCAGCTCCAGCTGTTCCAGGAGGAGAGCGGCCCGCCGTGCACCCACAACAGCAGCGGCGCCTGATTTTGAGCTCCGGCCTCATGCGGCACCGCAAGCCAGGCGCGAATGCTGGTTCCGTCCGCGGCGGTGGTGTCCACCTCCTGCAGGGTGCCGGGCAGCTGCGGACGCTGCACCGGGGAATCCAGCTCCTGCAGCTGCACCTGCTCGCCCTCCTCCAGCGCCGAGATGTGCGCCAGGTCCAGCTTCACCGGTTCGGCCGGGTACTCGTAGCTGGCGCGCAGCGCGTAGGCGGAACGTGAATCCGGGGAGATCGCCACGTCGCTGTAGGCGCCCTCGGTGGTCAGCCGGGTGACTTTGTCCGATTCCAGGGCCAGGTGGAACACCGGGGCCCGGCCGGTGTCATCGGCGGTGAGCAGCACCCCGGTGCCGTTGGGCAGCCAGGTGATGGAGCTGGCCCAGCGGTCCCAGCCGACGGCGACCTGGTGGGATTCGCCGCTGTCCAGGTTCATCAGCCACAGCGTGGGGTGCACCGGGCGCTGCGGGGTGGAGCGTTCGGCGCGGGTGTAGATCAGCTGGGAGGAGTCCGGCTGATCCTGCCCATCTCGTATTCGTAGCGTTCATCCGGGCTCAGCAGCAGCTCCCGCTGCCCGGTCTCCAGGTCGATGCGCATGATGCCGGTGTGGATGCTTCCCCGGCCTTCAGACAGGCTCCAGTCGGTGAGCAGGAACTGGCCGTTGGGGGCCACGTCCATCCCGGCCTCCAGCAGGTGCCCGCCGGCCCCGGGGGTGATGTTGTGCAGTTCGGCCGGTGTGGCGGGGTCCTGGCTGACCGATGCGGTGTAGTAGTTGGGCCGTTGGGGACCCAAGTCGGTGTCCCAGTAGCGCACCGGGTAGCCGGTGTGCAGGATCGCATCAACCTTCTTGTCCTTGCGCAGCTCGCGCAGCGCCTTTTCCTCCTCGATGTCCCGGGCCCCGGGCAACGAGTGCGCGGTGATCACCAGGTTCTCGCGGCGTCCGGCCGGGGCGTGGGGCAGCGTGGTGAACGTGTCGATCCCGGCCGGGTGTTCGGCCAGTAGCTGGGCTTCTCCGCCGTTGCGGGGCAGCAGCCACACCCCGGCGGTCGCGTCCTGCTTCTCCGAACGCTTGGCCACGAACAAAAGGTCGCCCTCGGCGTTGAAGCGTGGCTGGGATTCGCCCTGCTCCCCGTGGGTGAGGCGGCGCGCCGGCTGCCGGCCGGCCGGGTCCAGCTCCCACAACGAGTTCAGGTACTTGGTGCCTTCCTCGTTCAGTGCGGCCACCGTGGTGATCAGCCGGCTGCCGTCGGGGGAGAGGCGCAGCCCGTTCAGACGCTGCAGTGCGATATACGAATCCAGATTATGAAATGAATGCTTAGAGTGTTCCACCTCACACATCATTCCACCGAATACGCCTAGGCACTAGTCCACGCGGCAAAGAGACCAGCTTTCCGGCTTCGTTACCCCTGGCTTGACTCATGACGATTCCACACTGATTCATGGAGTTCGCGCGGAATCCGGTCCCGGGGTCTTGGAACTGCGCCGGGGCTCGGGCAAGGTGGATCCAGGAGGCGATTTTCATGAATCCGAGAAAGACCCCCGCCCTATACCTTGGTGGCGCCGCGGCCGCCATGTTCCTGCTGGCCGCCTGCAACACCACCCCGGCCGACCCGGGCCCCTCGCC
>NZ_BAXF01000183.1:0-4143 GCF_001310435.1 Arthrobacter sp. JCM 19049
AGCACCCGGCCCGGCGCGGCAGCAGCGCGTCCAGGAACCGGGCATCGGTTTCCAGGTCCACGCCGGCCGTGGCCAGGTCCCGCATCTTCTGGGCGTACTGCTGCAGGTCGGGGGTGATCATGGCCCCATCCTTGCACCCGCGGAGACCGGAAGGCCAGCACCGCAGTGCGTCTGCCAGCCGGCGGGCAGCTTAGCGCTGGTAGAGCCCGCCGATCACCGTGGCGTAGGTATCGAGCACCTCTTGACGCTTGAGCTTGAGCGAGCTGGTCAGGTGCCGGAGGCCTCGGTCAGCTCATCGGGCAGGATCTGGAACTTGCGGATCGACTCGGCCTTGGAGACGGTCAGGTTGGCCGCATCCACCGCCTGCTGCACCTGGGCGATCACCTGCGGGTGAGTGGCGGCCTGACGCAGCGAGAGCTCATCCAGGTTCCGGGCCTTGGCCCACAATGCCAGCTCCTCATGATCCAACGCCACCAGCGCGGAGATGAACGGGCGGTTGTCTCCCACCAGGATGCAGTGCGCGACGATGCGTTCGGCGCGCACGGTTTCCTCCAGCGGGCCGGGGGCGACGTTCTTGCCGCCGGCGGTGACGATCAGCTCCTTCTTCCGACCGGTCACCTTCAGGTAGCCCTGCGCGTCCAGCTCCCCGGTGTCCCCGGAGGTGAAGTAGCCTCGGGGGTGAACATCTCGGCGGTGGCCTTGGGGTTGTTGTGGTATCCGGCGAACACCCCGATGCCCTTGATCAGGATTTCCCCGTCCTCGGCGATGCGCACGCTGGTGCCCGGGATCGGGCGGCCCACGGTGCCCACCTTGGTGTGCTCGGGCTGGTTCACGGTGGCCGGGGCGGTGGTCTCGGTCAGCCCGTAGCCCTCCACCAGCTGGATGCCGGCGCCACGGAAGAAGTGGGCCAGATCCTCGTTCAGGGCGCTGGCCCCGGAGATCGCGTAACCGCACTGCCCGCCAAAGACCTCGCGCAGCTTGGGGTAGAGCAGCACATCAAAGAGCCTGTGCTTGGATTTGAGCAGCAGGCCGGGCCCGCGCCCAGTGCCGTGCTGCTTGGCCTGCAGGGCCTTGGAGTAGGCGATGGCCACCTGTTCGGCCTGCGCGAAGAGCTTCGCCTTGCCGCCCTCCTCGGCCTTGGACAGCGCCGTGTTGCGGATCTTCTCAAACACCCGCGGCACCGCCAGCAGGAAGCCGGGCTTCACCGCCTGCAGGTCCTCGACCAGGGTGGCGGTGTTCGGGGAGTGGGCGATCACCGCCCCGCCGTGGATGCAGGCCTGCTGCACGGCGCGGGCCAGCACGTGGGCCAGCGGCAGGAACATCAAGGTGCGCTGGTCCTCGCCGAGCACGGTGCGCATGTAGTCGACCAGGTTGTAGGCGACCAGGGAGAAGTTCGCGTGGGTCATCATGCAGCCCTTGGGCCGCCCGGTGGTGCCGGAGGTGTAGACCAAGGTGGCCACGTCCTGCAGCCCGGCCCGGCTCCGGGCCGCCTCCAGCTGGCGCTGGCTGACCTGGTCGGGGTCGGCGAGCAGTTCGCTGAGCTTGGAGGAGGGGATGGAGCTCTCCCGGGCAGGGTTGCCGGCGTCAAAGAGGTAGACCTCCACCCGTTCGCCCAGTTGCGCGGCCGCCTGGCGGATCACCACCCGCTGGTCCGCGTTTTCGGCGAACACCACCCGGGCCCCGGAATCACGCAGGATCCATTCGATCTGGAAGGCGCTGCTGGTCTCATAGACCGGCACCGAGATGCCCCCGGCGAACCAGATGGCCTCCTCGACCAGCGCCCACTCGTAGCGGGTGCGGGACATGATCGCCACGTGGTCTCCGGGCTGTACCCCGTTGCTCATCAGCGTGGTGGCCAGGCGTTGCACATCGGTGAGGAACCGCCGGGCGCTGATGTCCCGCCAGGTGCCCTGGCGCTGCACGCTGAACAGCGGCTTGTCTGGGGCCTGCCGGACGCGCTCGAGCAATAGGTTGGTGGTGTTGTAGTTCGCATCCAGGTCATGCCGCAGCTCGACAGTCTCTTCGCGCATCAACTCAATCTTCCTGCCAGGTCGGGGAAATACCGCCAATACCTGGCAGTTACTTCACGGTAATATAACGTACTTAGCTCCAACTGGGAATCCAGACCCGGGCCCGCCAGGCGGTGTCCGGGATCATCTGCCCGGACCAGATCGGCCAGAAGAAAGCCGAGACCACCAGCAACACCGCCAGGAACAGCACCACCAGCACCAGCCGGGCCGGATAGCGCGGGGAGGCCGCACCGCCCGGCGGGAGGAACTTGCCGATCATGAACGTCAGGGCGAGCATCAGGAACGGGGTCATCGGCAGCGTGTAGAAGAAGAACATGGTCCGCTCCGGGTACAGCAGCCAGGGCAGGAACCCGGCCGCAACGCTGGAGAGGATCGCCCCGGCCCGCCAGTCCCTGGCCCCGATCCACCACAGGATCAGCAACACCATGCTCAGGGCCGCCGCCCACCACATCACCGGGTTGGCAGATCCGTGATCACCTCGGTGCACCGCGAGACCGTGCAGCCGTTCACCGCTTCGTCATAGCCCTCGAAGTAGAACAGCACCGGCGCCCGGCGAACATCCAGGTCCAGGGCGGGGACTGCCAGCTGTGCGGCGAATCCAGCCCGGTATGGAAGCTGTAGGCCGAGACGTGGTACTGCCACAGCGACCGCAGCGGCGCCGGCAGCCAGCCAAGACCCTCCCGGGATGCTCGGCCGCCCAATTGCGGTAGCGCCCCTCGCTGCCGGCCAGCCAACCGCTCCAGGTGGCTAGGTAGGTGGCCAGCACCAGCGGATGATCTGGAAAAAGGCCAGGATCCCGTCCCGCCACAGCCCCGAGACCACCCAGTGGCGGATCCCTGCGGTGCGTCGCGCCGACAAGTCCCACAGGACGGTCAGGATCCCGAACACCGCGACGAAGGACAGGGCCGACCACTTCACGCCCACCGCGCAGCCCAGCATCAACCCGGCCACCAGGCGCCAGGGCCGGAACCAGAGCATCGGCCCGTGGCGCAGCATCCAGTAGTCCGCCCGGTTGCCCGGCGGGATGCTCAGCTTGGCGATCAGCCGCCGCCGCCCGTCGGCACGATCCAGCACCAGGCGTAGAACCCGGCCAGGATGAAGAACATCAGGAACACGTCCAGCAGCGCCGTGCGGGACATGACAATCGAATGCCCGTCCACGGCCAGCAGCAGCCCGGCAATCCCGGCCAGTGCGTGCGAGTTGAACAGCGCCCGGGCGCACAGGGTCACCAGCAGCACCGCCAGGGTGCCAAACAGTGCGGTGGCCGTGCGCCAACCCAGCCCGTTGTACTCCCCGAAGACCAGCATCCCCAGCCCAATCAGCCATTTGCCCAAGGTGGGTGCACCACGTAGGAGGCCCCACCCTCCAGCTGCGGGTCCCCGGCAATGAACCGGTCATTGCTCTCATCCACCCATTCCATCTCGTGTCCGAAATGCAGCAGCGCCCAGGCGTCCTTGACGTAGTAGGTCTCATCGAAGATCAGTTCGTGCGGGTGGTTCAGGTGCACGAAGCGCAGCAACCCGCCCAGGAGGGTGACGACCAGGGGGATGAGCCACGCCAGGACGCCGCCGGGGGCGGTGGCCGGCAGCAGCCGCTCGCGCAATGCGCTGGCGGTGAAGGCCTGGTACGGGGAACGGACCGGGCTGGCCGACTGGGGTTTTGACTCGGTGAGGCTCATTGTCATTCATGCTACCGGTGGGCAAAATACAAATGCCGCAGTTACACACCTAGGGATAGGCTAATAAGGTGCAACAGGCTAAAGAAAACCCAGAATCCCCAGTTTCCGCGCCGGCACCCGAGGCCCGCGCCACACGGGATCCGGAGGGCCAGGGGCAGATCGTGCTGGGGGCCACCCCGATTGGCAACCTCTCCGACGCCTCTCCGCGGTTGCGCGAGATCATGGCCAGCGCGCACTTGATCGCAGCGGAGGACACCCGCAACTTCCACCACCTGGCACAGGGCCTGGGGGTGCGGCCCACCGGCCGGGTGATGAGCCTGCATGAGCACAATGAAACGCACAAGATTTCCGAGGTGCTGGAGGCGGTGCGCGATGGGGCGACGGTGCTGGTGGTCTCCGACGCGGGGATGCCGGCGGTCTCCGACCCCGGGTTCC
>NZ_BAXF01000184.1:0-4135 GCF_001310435.1 Arthrobacter sp. JCM 19049
CGTGCACGGCGCTGACCGCACCGACTGGGGTGCCCGAACGCAGCAGCGGGGCACTGACCAGGGTGGTGCCCGGCAGCTTGTTCACCTGGGTCTTGGAGGTGGCGATCGCGTCCTTGACGGTGCCGCGCAATTCGGCGAGCACCGGCTCGGGCAGGGCCTGGCTGGTTTCAACGCCCAGCTCGGTGGCGGTATCGGAGATCACCAGGCCCTGGCAGCCCAGCAGCTTGCGCAGCGCCCGGGCCGCTTGGCGGCACTGACCTCGTTCAGCCCTCGGCCAGGTGCGGGACGGCGACTGACATGTGGTGCAGCGCCTGGAAGGTCGCCTGCTCGGCGTCGGTGCCCATCTCCCGGGTGGAGCGCGAAATCCGGAAGCCGAGGAACCCCACGATGCGATCCCGATGGACGCCACGGTGACGATCAGGGTGATCTCCAAGGCTGTTGACATGCCTCAATCCTAATCACTGCGCCGCCCGGCCGACCGTTCGTCGCGCCCGGGTGTGCCGTTGGGCGCATGATCTTGACCGCTGGCCATGCATGGGGCCCCGGCTACTACCGCGCGCGGGGGATCACGCATAGTGAAGTCAGTCACATCGTGCGTGTGGCAGTGATCACACCGCGTGCAGAATCCAAGGAGGAGAGCAATGAGCTCCAACCCGCAACACGACGTCGCCACCGAGGTCGACTTCGTCGCGGAACAGAACTCTGAAGAGTTCGGCGAGCTGCGCAAGACACATCGCAGCTTCGTGTTCCCCATGGCCATCTTTTTCCTCGTGTGGTACTTCGCCTATGTCATCCTGGCGGACTACTTCCACGACTTCATGTCCATCAAGGTGCTGGGCAACATCAACATGGGCATCGTGCTCGGGTTGCTGCAGTTCGTTTCCACCTTCGCCATCACCGCCGCCTACGTGCGGTTCTCCAACAGCAAGCTGGACCCCAAGGCGACCAAGATCCGCGAACGCCTGGAAAAGAAGGGTGTTAAGTAGATGTCCGCATCGATGATCCTGGCCCAGGCGGCCAGCGAGACCACGGTGGGCAACCCGTGGGTGAATATTGCGATCTTCGCCGGCTTCGTCGGGGTAACCCTGGTGATCGTGCTCAAGGCGAGCAAGAACAACAAGACCGCGGCCGACTACTACGCCGGCGGCCGGTCCTTCACCGGAACCCAGAACGGCACCGCCATCGCCGGTGACTACCTCTCCGCCGCCTCGTTCCTGGGCATTGTCGGGGCAATCGCGATCAACGGCTACGACGGGTTCCTGTACTCCATCGGGTTCCTGGTCGCCTGGCTGGTGGCTTTGCTGCTGGTCGCCGAACTGCTGCGCAACACCGGCAAGTTCACCATGGCCGACGTGCTCTCCTTCCGCCTGAAGCAGCGCCCGGTGCGCATCGCCGCGGCGGTCTCCACCCTGGCGGTGTGCGTGTTCTACCTGCTGGCGCAGATGGCCGGCGCCGGTGCGCTGGTCTCCCTGCTGCTGGGCATCGATGAGAAGCTGGGCCAGTCCCTGGTGATCGTGGTCGTCGGCGCGCTGATGATCCTCTACGTACTGGTCGGCGGCATGAAGGGCACCACCTGGGTGCAGATCATCAAGGCCTGCCTGCTGATTGCCGGTACCTTCGTGATGACCATCTGGACCCTGGCGCTGTTCGGCTTCAACTTCTCCGAGCTGCTGGGCACCGCCGCCGAGGTGGCGAACAACCCCGAGATCCTGAACCCGGGCCTGAAGTACGGGGTCAGCGAGACCAGCAAGCTGGACTTCATCTCCCTGGGCCTGGCCTGGTGCTGGGCACCGCCGGCCTGCCGCACGTGCTGATGCGCTTCTACACGGTTCCCACCGCGAAGGAAGCCCGCAAGTCGGTGGTCTGGGCGATCTGGCTGATCGGTGCCTTCTACCTGTTCACCCTGGTGCTGGGCTACGGCGCCGGTGCGCTGATCGGACCGGACAAGATCCTGGCGGCCCCGGGCGGCGTGAACTCCGCGGCCCCGCTGCTGGCCTACGAACTGGGCGGCACCCTGCTGCTGGGTCTGATCTCGGCGGTCGCGTTCGCAACCATCCTGGCCGTGGTGGCCGGACTGACCATCACCGCGGCGGCATCCTTCGCCCACGACATCTACTCCTCGGTGCTGGCCAAGGGCAAGAGCACCCCGCAGAAGGAGATGAAGGTGGCCCGCCGCACCGTGTTGGTGATCGGCGTGCTGTCCATCGCCGGTGGCATCGGTGCCCAGGGGCAGAACGTGGCCTTCCTGGTGGCCCTGGCCTTCGCGGTCGCGGCCAGCGCCAACCTGCCGACCATCCTGTACTCGCTGTTCTGGAAGGGCTTCAAGACCCGCGGGGCCCTGTGGTCCATGTACGGTGGCCTGTTCTCGGCCCTGGGCCTGATCATCATCTCCCCGGTGTTCTCCGGTTCGGAGACCTCGATGATCCCGAGCATCGACATGGCGATCTTCCCGCTGTCCAACCCGGGCATCATCTCCATCCCGCTGGCGTTCCTGCTGGGCTGGATCGGCTCGATTACCGATAAGGCACCGAGAACGCGGTCAAGGCCGCCGAAATGGAAGTCCGTTCGCTCACCGGGGTCGGGGCCGAAAAGGCCGTGGACCACTAGCGAACACCGGCGGCGTCCCGTGGGGCGCGGTCCAAAAAACACCAGAAATCCTCCGGAAGAACCAGTTAGCGGTTCCTTCCGGAGGATTTTTGCGTTGCGCTAAGGCCCGCAAATATTTGAAGTGGGACAAGCTGGAGCGCAGCGGGAAGATTCCAGGGCAGCTGCGGGGAAGGGGACGCACCGTGATGGTGCTCAGGCCGGTTTCCCGCAGCGGCCCTGCCCGTCCCCGGCCGTTTCGGCGCCGCTGCGGTGTTCTCCCAGGGACATCTCGATCAGCTTCGTGGTACGGTAGGGCACCAGCTCGGCCATCGACAGGGCCGAGTCCGCGCGCTGCACCCCTTCAATGTTCAGCAGCCGGCCGTGCACCCGGAACAGCTCCTCGGCATTTGCCGCGGCCACCCGCACCAGGATGTCCGCCGACCCGGTCAGCCCGTGGGCCTCGATGACCTCCGGGATTTGGCGCAGCTGTTCGGTGATGGTGCCAGGTGGCGCTGCTGCACGTGCAGTTCCACGAAGGAGAGCAGCCCGAAGCCCAGTGCCGCCGGCGGGATGCGCCGGTCCATCGGATCCAGCACCTCGCCCTCCAGCCGGCTGAGCCGGCTCTGCACCGTATTGCGTCCCATTCCCAGGGCGGCGGCGATCGCCGAGGCGCTGCGCCGGGCAACGGAGGACAGGGCCAGCAGAATCCGGCGGTCGGTTGAATCAAGGGCTTGCATAAGGTGCAGGTTAGCACCGTTCGGATCCCAAAAATAGTGCATTGTGCGCTAACTGCCGGTGACCCATTGTGCATCCTGCATCTTGTGAGTAGCATCACAGTAAGCGGGAAGATGCCCCCTGCACTTCCCAAGTGACCACGCGAGATTAAGGATGCCGATCGTGTCCACACAACGCATGGATCTTGTGGCTGGGAGCTACCCACGCACCAGCTGCTCAAGGTCAACGGTGAACGAGAACCCGATGCCGACCTGGATCAGTACCTGGCGGATGTCGACGAGAAGAAGCTGGGCGAACTGTTGCGCGACATGATGGTGCTGCGCCGCATGGACGTCGAGGCCACCGCCCTGCAGCGCCAGGGAGAACTGGGGCTGTGGGCCCCGCTGCTGGGCCAGGAGGCCGCGCAGATCGGTTCGGTGCGCGCCACCAACGATGATGACTTCATTTTTCCCTCCTACCGCGAGCACGGGGTGGCCTGGGCGCGCGGGGTGAAGGCCGAGGACCTGCTCAGCGTCTGGCGCGGGGTGACCCCCAGCGGCTGGGACCCGAACGAGGTGAACATCGCCTGCCAGCAGATCGTGATCGGCGCGCAGGCGCTGCACGCCGCCGGCTACGCGATGGGCATCAAGTTCGACGGCGGCAACCAGGTGCCCTGGGCTACTTCGGGGACGGGGCCACCAGCCAGGGCGATGTGAACGAGGCGCTGGTCTTCTCCGCCAGCTACCAGGCCCCGGCGCTGTTCTTCTGCCAGAACAACCACTGGGCCATCTCCGAACCGGTGGGCCTGCAGACCCGCACCCAGCTGGCCGACCGC
>NZ_BAXF01000185.1:0-4135 GCF_001310435.1 Arthrobacter sp. JCM 19049
GCCGGGCTGGCCGTGGTGATCCTGGCGATGATCCTGGACCGGCTGACCAACGCGTTCGGCAAGCGCTCGGGCCTGTTCGCCCTGCTGATGAAGAAGCGCAAGGCGGCCAAGACCGCCAGGCAGCAGGAGCTGGCCGCCTAAGGGCACCACGCACTGCAGCTTTGACCTGTACTGAAGAACTGACCGGCGGGATCCGGCCACACACCGATCCCGCCGCGGGCACCGGCAACGGTGCCGGTGGCGCTGCGGAAAGACCGCTGCGCTACGGAAAGGGATAACACTCATGATGAAGAATCGTCTGCTGAAGTTCGGCGCCCTCACCGCCGCGGCTGCCTGTCACTGACCGCCTGCGGCAGCGACGGCGGGAACCAGGCCGAGGGCAATGACAAGGAACTGACCATCGCCGTGTTCAACGGCTGGGATGAGGGCATCGCCACCAGTGAGCTGTGGAAGGCGGTGCTGGAGGAGAAGGGCTACGACGTGAAGCTGGAGTACTCGGACGTCGCGCCGCTGTTCACCGGCCTGTCCCAGGGCGACTACGATCTGACCACCGACGTGTGGCTGCCGGTGACCCACAAGGACTACATCGACAAGTTCGGCGACCAGATCGAGGACCTGGGCGCCTGGAACGAGGAGTCGAAGCTGACCGTGGCGGTCAACAAGGACTCGGACATCAACTCCCTGGAGGAGCTGGCCGATAACGCCGACAAGTTCGGCAACAAGATCGTGGGCATCGAATCCGGTGCCGGGCTGACCAAGACCATGGAATCCTCGGTGATCCCGGAGTACGGCCTGGAGGGCATGGACTTCACCACCAGCTCCACCTCCGCGATGCTGGCCGAGCTGAAGACCGCGACCGATGCGAAGGAAGACGTGATCGTCACCCTCTGGGAGCCGCACTGGGCCTACGCCTCCTTCCCGATCAAGAACCTGGAAGACCCCAAGGGTGCGCTGGGCGGCACCGAGTCGCTGCACACCTACGCGCGTGATGGCTTCTCCGAGGACCACGCCGAGGTCGCCAAGTGGATGGGCGACTTCAAGATGGACCTGGACAAGCTCTACGACCTGGAGAACCTGTTGTTCGTGGAGAACGACACCGATGACTACCAGCCGCTGGTCAAGCAGTGGATGGAAGACAACAAGGACTACGTTGAGGGCATGACCTCCTAGTAGCCCCTGCCAAGTTCTTTTTGTGGTCCAGTTCGACTGGACCCCCGGCCGCCGCCGGGTCCCGCCTACTGCGGGCTCACCCGGCGGCGGCCTTTTTCATATCACCCCCTTGGAAAGGATGTTTTTGCCCATGCAGAAAACCACACTGAAGCTCTCGGCCATCGCCGCCGCCTCAGCCCTGGCCCTGACCGGGTGCAGTGCCGCCGGAGCGGATGATGCGGATAAGAAGATCAAGCTAGCCGTCTTCAACGGCTGGGATGAGGCGCTGGCCACCAGCCTGTTGTGGGAGGCGGTGCTGGAGGAGAAGGGCTACGACGTCGAACTGGAGTACGCGGACGTGGCCCCCGCGCTGACCGGACTGTCCCAGGGCGACTACGACTTCACCACCGACGTGTGGATGCCCATCACCCACGCCTCGTTCATCGAGCAGTACGAGGATGACCTGGAAAAGGTGGGGGTCTGGAACGATGAGGGCAACGCCGCCCTGACCCTGGCGGTGAACGAGGACGCGCCCATTGATTCCATTGACGAGCTGGCCGAAAAGGCCGACTTGTTCGGCAACAAGATCGTGAGCATCGAACCGGGCTCGGGCATCGTGAACTCCATGGAGAACGAGGTGATCCCCGCATACGGTCTGCAGGACATGGAGTTTGCCACCAGCTCGACCGCGGCCATGCTCGCCGAGGTGAAGGCGGCCACCACCGCGAAGGAGAACGTGCTGGTGACCCTCTGGCAGCCGCACTGGGCCTACAGCCAGTTCCCGCTCAAGAACCTAAAGGACCCCAAGGGCGTGCTGAACACCGATGAGGAATTGAGCATCTACAGCCGTACCGGGTTTGCCGATGACTTCCCCGAGGTCGACCAGTGGCTGCAGGACTTTGAGATGAGCCTGGACCAGCTCTACGACCTGGAGAACCTGTTGTTCGTGGAGAACGACACCGATGACTACGCGCCACTGATCAAGCAGTGGATGGAAGACAACAAGGACTACGTGGAAGGCTTGACCTCCTAGTAGCCCCGGATCGGCAGATCCACGCGGCCCAGGGGCGGCCGCAGCTTAAAGCACGCCACGGTCGTTGCCAGGCCCCCGCACTGGGTTCATGGCAGCGACCGTGGTGTTTAACCGAAGCAGAAAACGGCTAGAACTTCGCGGGTCTCGGCTTCGCGTCGGTGGCGCCGTTGACCAGGGTAGCCCCGTGCAGCCCAGTGTCCTGCTCGGTCTTGCTGAAGTGCACCCCGTACTCCAGTTCCATGGGCTTGGCGTACCGCTTGCCGTCCTTGGTCAGCTTCCATTCGAAGCTGGCGACCACGTTGACGGTGGCCCCGTTGATCTCGGCGGTGTTCCCGTCCTCCAGCACCTCGCCCTTGTCGTAGGAGTGGGCGGACTTGATCTTCACCGTGGGGTTCAGCATGCGGCTGGATCCGGCGTCCTGGTAGGCTGGTAGCCGGCGAAGTTGTTCGCCTTCGCATCGCTCCATACCAGGAACGGGTTCTGCTTGATGGGCTGTGCGAACACGGTGGCCAGCGTCTTCTTGGCCCCCTCCCCCTGGGCGAGCTGGCTGAACTGCGCGCTCATCTGCTCGACCTGGCGGTCGATGTCCGCCTCGCTGCCGCCCAGGGCCGGACCGGAGAGGATCTGAGAGTAGACAAAGTCCACGGCCTGCACCTGCAGCTGCGCCATCTCCTTTTCGCTCCAGGCCTCGCCCACGGCCGCCCACTTCGGCGCCTCGTAGCTAGCCAGCGACGAGTTCGGGTCCGCGCCGAGGATGATGTATTCGCCCTGCGCGTTCTTCCCCGGCTGCTTGTACACCAGCCCCTCACCCAGGTGGTCGGGGTTCGCCTCGCGGACCTGCTCGATGGCCTCATTCTTCTGGCTTGCGGAGGCGGTGATGGGCTCGGGTGTCTGGGTGTCGGCATTGGTTGCCGCGCAGCCGGAGAGCAGCAGGCCTCCGGCCATGGCCAATGCTGCGCCGCGACGCAGTGGCTCTTCTTCAATTGGTTCCCGTCCCCAGTTCGCTGGCGGTCGGCACCCCGGTCCGAAGTCCCGAGTCCGCCCGCACAAGTTTAATAAGGTTGAATTCTATCGCATGCGCAGGGTGACGCCGAGGGAACCGGTGGGTGGACGGGCACCCAACAGAGGGGGAAGACGCCAAGGGCCCTGCGGTAAACCGGGGTGCAGCGGTGTGCTGCCCGGCCTGCCGAAGGGCCCAAGATCTCGCGGGGACAATTTTCCCCACGAGGAAGCGCTGAACCTACTGGTCCATCTCGTCCTTGGGGATCTGCAGTTCGTTGCGGTTCAGTTCCTCGATGTTCACGTCCTTGAAGGTCAGCACCTTCACTGACTTCACGAACCGGCCCTGCCGGTAGATGTCCCACACCCACGCGTCGGTCAGGCTCAGTTCGAAGTAGACCTCCCCGGCGTTGCTCAGGGTTTTGAGTTCAACCTGGTTGGCCAGGTAGAAGCGACGCTCCGTTTCGACGACGTAGTTGAAGAGCGAGACCACGTCCTTGTATTCGCGGTAGAGCCGCAGTTCCAGGTCTGATTCGTAGTTTTCCAGATCTTCGCTCGCCATTAGTCTTTCCCACTTCCCATGGCTTCACTCTCGGTCTTTTTCGTTTCGGAAGTCAAGCGCCAGCTCATCCGGTGCAGGGCACATGGACCGTGCTCGGTGATCGCCGCCCGGTGGCTGGCGGTGGCGTACCCCTTGTTGACCTCCCATCCGTAGTGCGGGTGGGTTTGCGCGGCGGCGGTCATGATGCCGTCGCGTTCCACCTTGGCCAGGATGGAGGCCGCGGCGATCGCCTGGCAGGTCATGTCCCCCTTGATCAGGGTGCGCACCGGGATTTGCAGTCCGGAGGGCTCGGTGTCGACCTCCAGCAGGTCAAACAGGTCGGTTTCCTTGGCTGAGAGCCAGTCGTAGCTGCCGTCCACCAGGGCCGCCTGGGCCTGGACGGCGCATTGGGC
>NZ_BAXF01000186.1:0-4125 GCF_001310435.1 Arthrobacter sp. JCM 19049
GTGGTGGGGCCGGGGGACTGGCGCCCCATCATCAACTACCTGGTCGCCGCCGGGGTGGGGCAGCTGAGCGTCATCGATGATGAGTGGTGGAAGCTCCAACCTGCAGCGCCAGGTGATCCACCGGCACCAGGACCTGGGCCGGGCGAAGGCGGAGTCGGCGCGCCAGGCCGCGCTGCGCCTGGATCCGCAGGCCAACCTCACCGCCGTCGTGGACAAGCTGACCCGGCACAATGCGTGGAACTGTTCGCCGCCCACGACCTGGTGTTGGACGGGACCGACAACTTCGCCACCCGTTACCTGTCCAATGACGCCGCGGAGCTGAGCGGCACCCCACTGATCTGGGGAACCATTTTCCGCTTCAGCGGCCAGGTGTCAGTCTTTGCCCCGGGCCGCGGCCCGATGCTGCGCGACTTGTTCCCGGAAATCCCCGACGCGACTCGGTGCCCAGCTGCGCCGAAGGCGGGGTGTTCGGGGCGCTGTGCGGGGTGGTGGGCTCCACCATGGCCGCCGAGGCGCTGAAACTGATCTGCGGGATCGGGGAACCCTGATCGGTCGCTTCTGGCGCTACGACGCCCTGCAAGCCACCACCGACATCCTGCGTTTTGCCGCGGACCCGCATCGGCAGCCCGTCACCGAGCTGCAGGACTACGAGCACAGGTGCGCCCTGCCGGCCACGGTACGGCAGATTGATGCCGGGCAACTGCAGGACGGGCAGGGACGAAACCAGGTGCTGGTGGTGGACGTGCGTGAAGCCTGGGAGCGCGAAATGGGAAGCATCCCCGGCAGCGTGCACATCCCCCTGGAACGGCTGACGGAGCAGGGCTGGGCGGCGCTGGATGGGCTGGCCACGGCGGACCAGCTGGTGCTGGCCTGCAAGTCCGGGGTGCGTTCCCAGCGTGCCGCACGCATCCTGAGCGAAGAACGGCCGGATGCGCAGGTCTTCAGCCTTCAGGGCGGAACGGTGCAGTGGTTCGAAGAGGTTCGGGGCCGGACCCTGGTCTACTAGTGCCAGCGAGCCGGCAGTGTTTCACCGTCTGCCGGCCCCTGCCCGGGGAGTCATCGCCTTGCACCGGCGCATCCAGGCGGCGACCGCGGCGGGCAGGTGCACAAACACCAGCGGAGCGAAGCTCCAGGAAAACAGGGCCGCGGAGCCGATCGGCACCGCGGCGAGCACACAGCCGCCAACAGCACGGCACTCAGGATACGCATCCAGGCCTGTTCCAGGCCACCGGCCAAAGCGATCAGCAGACCGGTGCCGGTGGCAAAGGGAATCAGCAACCAGGTGTGCGGGGCCGGCAGCGAGAGGGCCAGCAAGTAGCCGCCCAGGGCCGCGGCGGCACTGAGCACCAGCACCTGGGTGGCGGCAGGAACCCGCGGCCGCTGCCCGATATCGGGAATCGTCATGGTCCCGCTCCTTCCCGGCGCCTACGTGCCGGCAGGTGCGCCGCCATCGTGACCAGTGTGGCTGCAGAAATTCGACGATTCAAGGCCCGGGCGCGAATAATGGCTGAATGGAGAACACAATGTCCTGGAAGGTCAGACCATTCGAGCTGGCCGATGAGCAGCAGGCGCTGGCCGCCCAGGCCGAACTTCAGGCCGATGACTTCGACTTTTTGGTTGGCCGAGGGGCGAAGGAGAGCTGGGCGGACTTTGTGGACAGGTTGGAGGCCAACCGCCAGGGGGTGGGGCTTCCCGACGGGTGGGTCGCCTCGGGCACCTTCGGTGGTTTCATCGACGGACGGCTGGTCGGGCGTGTCGGAGTGCGCTATGAACTAAACGACTACCTGCGCGAATTTGCCGGACACATCGGCTACGGGGTGCGACCGGGTTTCCGAGGCCAGGGGGTGGCCACCAGGCTCTGCCGTTTCGCGCTCGCCGAGCTGGCCCAGCGTGGGATAAAGCAGGCGCTGATTACCTGTAATGAGACAAACGCCGCGTCCCGGGCTACCATCGAACGATGTGGGGGAGTGCCCGATGCGGCGCAACCCGCCGTCGTCTACAACGGGGACACCACGGTGCTCAGGTTCTGGGTCCCGACCGCCTGAAACGCGGTTCCCGAAGTTTTTTGTGTTCAATACGCCACAGAAAACCGGAGGACTTCTCGGCAGCGCGTAAAATAAATAGCTGGGTCAAAAGTGGCCCGATCCCTATGACCCGAAATTCCTCGGACGGAAGTGAGCCTTCACGCATGTCAGAAAACACCACACTTCGCGAAGATCTTCGCAACGTTGCCATTGTGGCGCACGTTGACCACGGCAAGACCACCATGGTCAACGCGATGCTGCAGCAGACCGGTGCGTTCGACAGCCACGGCGAAACCGAAGACCGCGTGATGGACTCCGGTGAGCTGGAACGCGAAAAGGGCATCACCATCCTGGCCAAGAACACCACCGTGTTCTATGAGGGCCCGGCCGCCAACGGCCACAAGATCACCATGAACATCATCGACACCCCCGGGCACGCCGACTTCGGCGGCGAGGTGGAGCGCGGCCTGTCCATGGTCGACGGCGTGGTGCTGCTGGTGGACGCCTCCGAGGGCCCGCTGCCGCAGACCCGCTTCGTGCTGCGCAAGGCGCTGAGCGCCAACCTGCCGGTGATCATCGTGGTCAACAAGACCGACCGCCCCGATGCCCGCATTGACGGGGTCATCTCCGACTCCATGGACCTGCTGCTGGGCCTGGCCTCCGACCTGGCCGACGAGGCTCCGGACCTGGACATCGACCAAATCCTGAACGTGCCGATCGTCTTTGCCTCGGGCAAGGCCGGCTACGCCTCCACCAACCAGCCCGGCGACGGCGAACTGCCGGACAATGACAATCTTGAGCCGCTGTTCAAGACCATCATCGACCACGTCCCGGCCCCGTCCTACACCCCGGGCGAAGTGCTGCAGGCGCACGTCACCAACCTGGACGCCTCACCGTTCCTGGGCCGCCTGGCGCTGCTGCGCATCTTCAACGGCACCCTGCGCAAGGCCAGCAGGTGACCTGGGCACGCCAGGACGGCACCTACAAGCAGGTGAAGATCACCGAGCTGCTGGCCACCGAAGGCCTGAACCGTGTCCCGGCGACTGAAGCCGGGCCGGGTGAAATCGTGGCCGTGGCCGGCATCGAGGACATCATGATCGGTGAAACCCTTACCGACCTGGAAAACCCGAAGCCGCTGCCGATGATCACCGTTGACCCGCCGGCCATCTCGATGACCATCGGGATCAACACCTCCCCGCTGGCCGGCAAGGTCAAGGGAGCCAAGGTCACCGCCCGTCAGGTCAAGGACCGCCTGGACCGCGAACTGATCGGCAACGTGTCGCTGAAGGTGCTGCCGACCGAGCGTCCGGACGCCTGGGAGGTGCAGGGCCGTGGCGAACTGGCCCTGGCGATCCTGGTCGAGCAGATGCGCCGTGAGGGCTTCGAACTGACCGTGGGCAAGCCGCAGGTGGTCACCCAGGTCATCGACGGCAAGGTGCATGAGCCGATGGAGCTGATGACCATTGACGTGCCCGAGGAGTTCCTGGCGCCGTCACCCAGCTGATGGCCGCCCGCAAGGGCCGGATGACCAACATGACCAACCACGGCACCGGCTGGGTGCGCATGGAGTTCATGGTTCCGGCCCGCGGCCTGATCGGCTTCCGCACCCGCTTCATGACCGAAACCCGCGGTGCCGGCATCGCCGCCTCGCTGGCCGAGGGCTACGAGCCGTGGCACGGCGCCATCGAATACCGCAACAACGGTTCGCTGGTCGCCGACCGCGCCGGTGTGGCCACCCCGTACTCGATGATCAACCTGCAGGAACGCGGCACCTTCTTCGTGCAGCCGACCTCCGAGGTGTACGAGGGCATGATCGTGGGTGAGAACTCGCGCTCCGAGGACATGGACGTGAACATCACCAAGGAAAAGAAGCTGACCAACATGCGTGCCGCATCCTCGGACAGCTTCGAGAACCTGACCCCGCCGCGCACCCTGACCCTGGAAGAGTCGCTGGAATTCGCCCGTGAGGACGAATGCGTGGAGGTCACCCCGGAGGCGATCCGCATCCGCAAGGTGATCCTCTCGGCCAACGACCGCGTCAAGGCCTACCGTGCCCGCGCGCGCAGCTAACCAGGGCCCCTTCCGCGGATCGCTGCCCGGG
>NZ_BAXF01000187.1:0-4044 GCF_001310435.1 Arthrobacter sp. JCM 19049
CGCCGGTCACCGGCACGGCGGCGGTGTCCGGGTTGGCGTCCACGTCCTCGGCCGGACCAGTGAACTGGGACTGGTACAGCCGGTAGTAGGCGCCCTCGGTGGCCAGCAGCTGCTCGTGGCTGCCCTGTTCCACGATCCGTCCGGCCTCCATCACCAGGATGGTGTCCGCGTCACGGATGGTGGACAAACGGTGGGCGATCACGAAGCTGGTGCGCTCGGTGCGCAGCGCCGCCATGGCCTGCTGCACCAGCAGTTCGGTGCGGGTATCCACCGAGCTGGTCGCCTCATCCAGAATCAGCAGCGAGGGATTGGCCACGAACGCGCGGGCGATGGTGATCAGCTGCTTCTCACCGGCCGAGACGTTGGTGCCCTCCTCGTCGATGACGGTGTCATAGCCCTCGGGCAGGGCGCGGACGAAGCGGTCCACGAAGGTGGCCTTCGCCGCCTCGATGACCTCGTCATCGGTGGCGTCCAGCCGGCCGTAGCGGATGTTTTCCATGATGGTCCCACCGAACAGCCAGGCGTCCTGCAGCACCATGCCCACCTTGGAGCGCAGATCCGCGCGGGACAGGTGGGTGATGTCCACGTTGTCCACCAGGATCCGCCCGGAGTTCAGCTCGTAGAAGCGCATCACCAGGTTCACCAGGGTGGTCTTGCCCGCCCCGGTCGGCCCCACGATCGCCACCGTGTGCCCGGGATCCGCGTCAAAGGACAGGTTCTCGATCAGCGGCTGGTCCGGGGTGTAGGAGAAGCTCACCTCCTGGAAGGAGACGTGCCCGTCGGTGCGGGCCGGCAGCTGGGTGCGCGCATCCTCCGCCTCCTGCTCCTCGCGTCCAGCAGCTCGAAGGTGCGTTCGGCGGAGGCCACACCGGACTGCAGCATGTTGGCCAGCCCGGCCATCTGCCCCAGCGGCTGGGTGAACTCGCGCGAGTACTGGATGAACGCGGTCGCGTCCCCCAGGCTCATCGACCCGGAGGCCACGCGCAGCCCGCCGACCACGGCGATGCCCACATAGGAGAGGTAGGAGACGAAGTTCATCACCGGCATGATCATGCCCGAGACGAACTGGGCCCGAAGCTGGCCTTGTACAGTTCGTCGTTGCGCTGGGTGAAGCGCTCCACCATGTCGTCCTCGCGCCCGAAGACCTTCATCAGCTCGTGGCCGGAGAAGGATTCCTCGATCTGCCCGTTCAGCGCACCGGTGTTCTTCCACTGGGCGGTGAACAGCTTCTGCGCCCGGGTGCCGATGATGCCGGCGGCCACCGCGGACAACGGCAGCGCCACCAGCGCGATCAGCGCCAGCTGCCAGGAGACCACGAACATCATGATCACAATGCCCAGCACGCTCAGCGCGGACTGCACCAGCTGGCTCAGCGCCTGCTGCAGCGCGTTTTGGATGTTGTCCACGTCGTTGGTCACCCTGGAGAGGATGTCCCCGCGCTGGCGGGTGTCGAAGTAGTTCAGCGGCAGTGCGTTGATCTTGTCCTCAACGTCCTTGCGCAGCCGGTACACCACCTTCATCACCAGGCGGTTCAGCAGCCAGCCCGAAAGCCACATGAAGATCGAGGCGATGAAGTACATCGACAGCACGATCAGGATGAAGCGGGAGAGCTGGGTGAAGTCGATGCCCTGCCCGGGCACGAAGTCCACCCGGGAGAGCATGTCGGCCTGGGTGTCATCGCCGCTGTCGCGCAGCTGCTGGATCAGCACGTCGGCCGGGGTCCCGGCCGGGATGTTCTTGCCGATCAGCCCGGCGAAGATCACGTCCATGGCCCTTCCCAGCACCCGCGGGGCGGTGACCGAGAGGACCACGTAGATGCCGATCATCGCGAAGACGATGCTCATCCCCAGCTTGTACGGGGCGAGCAGTCCGACCAGGCGCTTGGCCGAGGGCCAGAAGTGCTGGGCCTTGCGTACCGGGGCCTCGTCCCAGGTGTCGCTGCTGGCCGCGGCCGCGAATTCGTCGACCTCTTCCAGGCTCGCATCCACCTCGGGGGCCGAGGAGTTCTTCTTCTGATCCGCCATCTAGGCCACCTCCTCCGCACTGTGCTGGGACGAAACGATTTCCTGGTAGGTTTCCGAGCTTTCCAGCAGCTCCTCATGGGTGCCGCGAGCCACGATTTCCCCGTGGTCCAGCACCAGGATCTGGTCGGCCCGGGTGATCGTGGAGACGCGCTGGGCCACGATGATCACCGCGGCGTCCTTCGTCGGCTCGGCCAGGGCGGCGCGCAGCTTCGCGTCGGTGGCCACGTCCAGTGCCGAGAACGAGTCATCGAACAGGTAGGTGCGCGGCTTGGCGGCCAAGCCCGGGCGATGCACAGGCGCTGGCGCTGCCCGCCGGAGACGTTGGTGCCGCCCTGGGAGATCTTTGAGTCCAGCTGCCCCTCGCGTTCGGCGACGAAGTCCGCCGCCTGGGCAATGTCCAGCGCCTGCCACAGCTCAGCATCGCTGGCCCTCTGCGCCCCGAAGCGCAGGTTGCTGGCGATGGTGCCGGAGAACAGGTAGGGGCGCTGCGGGACGGCGGAGATGTTGCGCGAGATCGCATCCCGGCCCAGTTCATCCACCGGCACCCCGCCGATCAGGATCTGCCCGCGGGTCACGTCGTAGAGCCGCGGGATCAGGTTCAGCAAGGTGGTCTTGCCCGAACCGGTGGACCCGATGATCGCGGTGACCTTGCCCGGCTGGGCGGTAAAGGAAATGTTGTTCAGCACCGGGGCCTCGGCACCCGGGTAGCCGAAGCTGACGTTGCGGAACTCCACGGTGCCGGGGGTGGGCAGGTGCACCTCGCGGTCCTCGGCCTCGGTCATGCTCGGCTTGGTGTCCAGCACCTCGCCGATGCGGTCGGCGGAGACCATGGCGCGCGGGACCATCATGGCCATGAAGGTGCCCATCATGACCGCCATCAGGATCTGCAGCAGGTACTGCAGGAATGCGGTCAACGCCCCGACCTCCACCTGCCCGGCATCCACCCGGTGCCCGCCGAACCACAGCACGGCGGCGGTGGACAGGTGCAGGATCATCGAGATCGCCGGGAACATGAGCACGAACAGGTTGCCGACCTTGACACCCAGGTCGGTCAGCTTCTGGTTCGCGTCCGCGTAGCGCTCGGTCTCGTGCTGTTCGCGCACGAACGCGCGCACCACGCGGATGCCGGTGATCTGCTCGCGCAGCACCCCGTTGATCCCGTCAATGCGCACCTGCATCTGGCGGAAGAGCGGCATCAGCTTGATGACCAGGATGCCCACCACAATCAGCACCACCGGCACCGACACCCAGACCAGCCAGGACAGGCCCGGATCCTCGCGGATGGCCATGATGACCCCGCCAATGGACATGATCGGGGCGGTGATCATGAAGTTCAGCAGCATCAGGGTGAGCATCTGCACCTGCTGCACGTCGTTGGTGCCGCGGGTAATCAAGGTGGCAGCCCCGAACTTGTTCACGTCCTGCGCGGAGAACGTGGAGACCTGCTCGAACACGGCCTGGCGGATATCCCGGCCCAGGCTCATGGCGGTCTTGGCGCCGAAGTAGACGGCGCCGATCGCGGTGATCACCTGCACGAAGGCAACGACCAGCATGATCCCGCCGGTGCGCCAGATGTAGTCAATATCGGTGTTGACCACACCCACGTCAATGATCTTGGCGTTCAGGCTGGGCAGGAACAGCGTGGCCATGGTGGTGGCCAGTTGCAGGATGAAGACCGCAACGATCCACCCGGCATAGGGTTTGGAGTGTTTTAGGATGAGCTTCAGAAGCATGTGGTTTGTCCTCGCTAGCGTCAGCCCCGAAACCGCTGGGCGCGAACCGATTTTTCGGCGCAGGGATTTGAGGGCGAAAGCCAGTCTAGTAGTCCCCGTTGGGCTTTGGAGTCATCCTTTTGATTGAATTGTGCCAATCACTTATGGGGTTCGACACGTTCCCCACCGCGCAGGACTACCCGCCAGCTGAAGTTGGCAGGAATCCGCGAATCGACGCGCAACAACCGGCTCAGGGCAGCGCGTCCGCGACCGCCTTGGCGGCGCGATGGCCGGTGACGGCGGCGGCC
>NZ_BAXF01000188.1:0-4026 GCF_001310435.1 Arthrobacter sp. JCM 19049
CTCATCACACACCCCGTCCACCTGGATGGTGTGCACCACCGGCCACGCTTTGGCCTGGCCGGAGGGGGTGCGGGCCACCAGGGCGGAAAGCTCGCGGGAGAAGTTGACCTTGTCCTCGGCCAGCAGCGCGCCGTTGGCGAACCAGTCGGCCGCATCGCGGGCGGCCTGGGCATCGTCCAGGATACGCACGCCCTTGCCGTCGTAACCGCCGCGCGGGGTCTTCAGCACGATCGGCCAGCCGATCTCGTCGCCGAAGGCGATCAGTTCCGCAACGTTCTCCACCTTGGCCCAACGCGGGTTGGGCAAGCCCAGCTGCTCGATGGCCTGGCGCATCACGAGCTTGTCCTGCGCATGGATCAGGGCCTCGGGGCGGGGCTGGATGTTCACCCCTTCGCTGATCAATGTGCTCAGGTGTTCATTGGGCACGTGTTCGTGGTCGAAGGTGACCACGTCCAGGCCCTTGGCGAAGTGACGCAGCGTATCCAGGTCCTTGTAATCACCCACGGGGCGTCGGGGACGCTGCGGGCCGCCGAGACGTCCTCGGCCTCGGCCAGCACATGTAGTTCGAAGCCAAGATTCAGCGCCTCGGGGGCCATCATGCGGGCCAACTGCCCGCCACCAATTACACCAATTTTCGGAAAGCTCACCCCTCTAGGGTAGCGAAACTCTGGCTCCCGCCCGTTCCCCCGAGCCCCGGCAAGCGCCCATCCACGGTCATTTATCAGGAAAAGCCGATATTATGAACTGTTTGTATCAAGGGATAAGAAAGCTAAATCTGCCAGAATCGCCATCTGTGTGATGTAGGTTCTGGCCCGTGGCAGCGCACCGAGAACGGTGGAGGCGGGCCGCGGCACGTCTGGAGGAAAATGTTCGAACGCATCAGCGTCAAGATCCGTGGACTGGTTTCCACGCTTTGGCGGGAAGTGGCGAAATTCGGTGTCGTCGGCGGGGCCGCTTTTGTGGTCGACTCCGCGATCTATTTGTGGATGCTCTCGGGCCCCATGAGCGATTCGCCGGTGAAGGCCAAGATTGTTGCTGGTGTGGTCGCGACGTTGTTCTCCTGGGTGGCCAACCGCTACTGGACCTTCCGCCACCGCCGCCAGGCGAACGTGGTGCGGGAACTGGTGATGTTCCTGGTCATGAACGCCGTCGGCCTGGGCATCGCGGCAGCCTGTGTGTGGGTGACCAAGTACATGCTCGGCTTGACCGACACCACCAGCGTATTCATCGCCGGTTCGGTGGTCGGGCTGATCCTGGGCACCATCTTCCGCTTTTTCGCCTACAAGTTCTGGGTCTTCGGCGGGGAACGCACCGAAATCCTGCCCGACGCCGAGCCGGCCCTGGTGGGTGCCGCCTCCTCCGAACCGGAAGTCATTGCCGTTCGTTCGCAGGGCGCGCCATCCAGCACCGTGGGGCCGGACACCGGAAGCATCGGGCTGAGCCGACCAGAATCGGCCTAGCGTCCTCTGTCACCATCCACGAGATGATGGGCAAGGTGCCCGCCCCGCAGTACGCGGCGGCGGGCACCTTGCTTTCAACCGTTTCGGGTCTCGTGGCCGGCCGTAGCCTAGTGTTCGGGGTGGCGGGCGGTGACGCGTTCACCCTCCAGCAGCCGCGGGGTGATTTCAACTCCCGGCCCGACCAACACCAGCGCGTCCCCGGCCTGCCACTGGCCGATGGCAAAGGGCAGCAGCCTTTCCATGCCCAGCTCGCTGGAGATCAGGATCGTTCCCTGCGCCGGCCCGGGTGGGAGAAGAGCTGCTCGTAGCTGAGCTCGGCGTTGGCGGTGCGCAGCGCGCTCAGGCCGCCGTCGACCGGTTGCGGGTAGTAGTCGTCGGCAAAGGCGCGTACCTCGGCGTTGTAGTCCTCGGCCGGTCCCAGATCCCCGGTGAAGGACAGGGCCAGTGCGGCCAGGTCCACACCCAGCACGTCCGCGCTTGCCGGAATGTGCTCCCCGGCCGGACGGTCGCTGATCCACAACGCGGCGGTGGCGGATTGCGGGTCGTCGGGGTGATGACGGTCGCCCGTGGTGCCAGGCCGCGACGGCCAGCACCAGGCTCTTCCAGTGGACGGGCAGGTCGAAGACCAGCTCGCTGGCTTCCTGGACGTCGAACAGCTCGGCGAGCAGGTTCGCCGTTTTCGCCACCCAGTTGTCGAAGACCCGTCCGCTCAGTTCAATGCGCTCACCGTCGGCCGAATGCCAGATCAGCCAGGGGGTTGCGTCGGCGCGGCGGGGGCCAAGTAACTTTTCGACGAAAGGTAACGAATTGGTATCGATTGTCATGCTGAACCTCAATCGCTTGCTGGGAATTCACCGGGAATGCGCGGAAGTGGCGACTCGCCCGGATTGGCGGGGGATTTCTCCGGCGTGTTGTGAAGACACAATGCCGAGATCTGTCCATAGAATAACCTCCCCGCTTGACTCTCGAGGAGTTACACCGATGTAATTAGATGGTGCGCCGGACGCCGGTAAGAGTTTTTCGATATTTCGATGGACTAACCGGAGTCGGGGCGTGTGGCATCGTCAGGATGCCTGAGACGAGACGTGTAGCGAAAGGGTCAACATCACCATGGCGAAGATGGAGCAGGGGTACTCCGAGTATTCGACATCGGCTGTTGCGTCCGCCCAGTATGGGGTTCAGGGCGCTCCGTCCGATTGGTTTGTCGATCCGCAGGCCGACGGGGCATCGCAGTCCTCCGTCGCCGCTGATTTGGAGAATGCCGCGGATGCATTCCTGCGTGAACACCAGACCCAGTCGCAGCCGGACGAGGACAACACCGGCTCCTGGGCTCCGGAACTGGATGAAAACGACCAGATGCGTGAGAGCATTAAGGCTGTCTGGCTGGGAATCGGTGGGGAAGTCGACGAGGGTGAACTCGGTTGGCAGGCCCGTGCGCTGTGTGCGCAGACCGACCCGGAGGCTTCTTCCCGGAGAAGGGCGGCTCGACCCGCGACGCCAAGCGTGTCTGCGGGGCCTGCGTGGTCCGCTCCGAATGCCTGGAGTACGCATTGAGTAATGATGAGCGCTTCGGCATCTGGGGAGGCCTGTCCGAGCGTGAACGTCGTCGTCTACGGAAACGAGCAATCTAATTCGCCCGCAAGTTCATGTCACCGCCATCGTTGCCACGCACGATGGCGCTGACTTTTTACCACGCACTTTAGCCGCGCTGCGCAACCAGTCCCGGCCCATTGAACGGTTCATCGGGTTGATGCCAGCTCCACCGACGGCTCCGCCCAGGTGTTGAGCGCCAACCTGCCGTCCAATGCGCTGATCGTCAGGGCGGACAAGCACTCGCTGGGCCTGTCGGTGGCCGAAGCCGTGGCCAGCCTGCCCGATGCCCGCGCGGATCGCGATGAATGGCTGTGGATCATCCACGACGACTCGATGCCGGCCCCCGACGCCCTGGAGGCGCTGACCACGGTGGTTGAGGCCAGCGAGTCGGTGACGATCGCCGGGTGCAAGCTGCTGGACATCGACTCCCCGCGACGGCTGATCGACGTGGGCTGAGCACCGACCGCAAGGCGCAGCGGCTGACCATGGTCGACATCGACGAGGTGGACCAGGGCCAGTACGACGCGCGCAGCGACTACTTTGCGGTCTCCTCCGCCGGCATGTTCATCCGCCGCGACGTGTTCGAGGAGCTGGGCGGCTTTGATCCGGCCCTGCCCGGACGCGGTGACGACATCGACCTGTGCTGGCGCAACCGTCTGGCCGGTCACCGCGTGGTGGTGGTCCCGGCGGCGAAGATGTACCACCGCACGGACGTGCATGCGGCGCTGGCCGGGCCGAAGGAGGCCCGCCGCTCCGAGGTCTACCTGCGCCTGAAGCACGCCTCGGCGCCGGCGCTGCCGTTTGTTTGGCTGGGGATCCTGCTGGCCGGGGTCGGGCATTTCTTCCTCTCGCTGCTGGCCAAGGATCCGGGCCATGCGTTCAACCACCTCGGTGCCACGCTGCGCGGGTTGTTCAGCCCGGTGAAGCTGGCCGCCTCCCGGCGCCAGGCCAAGGCCAGCCGCCGGGTTTCCCG
>NZ_BAXF01000189.1:0-4015 GCF_001310435.1 Arthrobacter sp. JCM 19049
GCACGGGTGCTGTCCTGCGGCCGGTGGCCTCACTTGGCGGCTTACTGCGCTTTTTCCAGGGCGCGGCGTTTGCGGTAGCTGAGCACCTGCCCGATGACCACGACCAGCAAGGCCAGGATGAACATGGCCGAGCCGATGACATTGGCCTGGGCCGGGATGCCGCGCGTGGCGGCCACGTAGATGAACTTCGGGAAGGTCTCATAGTTGCCCGAGTTGAAGTTCGTGATGATGAAGTCATCAAAGCTCATCGCGAAGCTCAGCAGGGCGGCGGCGATGATGCCGGGCAGCAGCAGCGGGAAGGTGACCTTCCAGAATGTGGTGCGCGGGTTGGCGTACAGGTCCGCTGCAGCCTCCTCCAGTGTGGGGTCCAGAGCCGAGACCCGGGCCCGCACCGTGACAATCACAAAGGCCATGCAGAACACCACGTGGGAAATCACGATCGTGGTGAATCCCAGTTCCCATCCCAGGTTCAAGAACTGCGCCAGCAGCGCCGCACCGAGCACCACTTCCGGCGTGGCCAGGGGAAGGATGATCAGCAGGTCACTGACGTTGCGGAACCTGAACTTGTAGCGCACCAGCCAGGGCGACGCAGGTTCCCAGCGCGGTGGCAATCACGGTGGCGACCACCCCGATCTGCAGCGAATTGCCCAGTGCCTGGCATACGGCCGGGGCGCCGCATGGGTTCAGCCAGTTCCCCCAGGTGAAGCCGCGCCACTCCAGGTTGGTGCGGCCGGCGTCATTGAAGGAGTAGATAAATATGTACGCGATCGGCACCAGCAGGTAGATAAAGGCCAGCCCGCCGATGGCCGGGATGATCCAACGTCCAATCTTGTGTCGCATCATGTGCTCCTACATCAATTCCTTGGTGCCAAAACGTCGGATATAGATAATGACCAGGATCAGGATGGAGAGCATCAGCACGAAGCTGAGTGCCGCCGCCCCCGGATAGTCAATGACCCGGAAGAACCGGGAGTCGATGACCTGGCCGATCATCGTGGTGTTGCGGTTGTTGCCCAGCAGTGCGGCGTTGATGTAGTCGCCGGCCGCCGGGATGAACGTCAGCAGGTTCCGGCGAACACCCCGGGCGCCGACAACGGCAGGGTGACCTTGCGGAAGGTGGTCGCCGGGCTGGCGTACAGGTCCCCGGAGGCCTCCAGCAGCCGGGTGTCCAGGCGATCCAGGTTGGCATAGATCGGCAGCACCATGAACGGCAGGAAGTTGTAGGTCAGCCCCGCCACGACGGCGAAGGGTGTCGCGGTCAGGTGCCCGTCGGGCGGCAGCAGCGCCAGCGCCTTCAGGCTCTGGGCGACGAATCCCTCATCGGCCAGGATCTGTTTCCAGGCCTGGGTGCGCAGGATGAAGCTGGAGAAGAAGGGGGCGATCAGCAGCACCAGCAGGATGCCCTTGAGCAGCCCGTGGTTGCGCAGGCGCACCGCCACCAGGTACGCCATCGGGTAGCCGATCAGCAGTGCCAGCACCGTGGCGATCAGTGCGAACCAGAAGGAGCGCAGCAGCTCGGGCCAGTACGCCGACAGCACCGTGGCGTAGTTGCTGATCTGGAAGGAGGGGACGAATTCCCCAATTTCCGCGCCCGGTGGGCGGGTGTACAGCGACATGGACAGCAGCACCAGCACCGGCAGCGCGAAGAACAGCAGCAGCCCGATGATGCCGGGCAGCACCAGGTACAGGCCGGTGCGCCCCTTCTTGCGTTCGGCCTTGATCTCCTCCCTGCTGCGCAGGTCCGCGATCTTTCCGCGCTTGGTCATTACCGGGGTGCTCATGACTCCTCCACCCCCGCGGCCGCATTTTCGCTGCCCTCCAGTCCGAAGGTGTGCACCGGGTCCCAGGAGAGGTAGACGCGTTCCCCCACGTCCCCGGGCTGCTGCCCGCGGTTCTGCGAGAACGTGCCCAGCAGGCCGATCCCCTCCACCTGCACCAGGTACTCGGTGGTGGTGCCGGTGAACGAGGCGTCCTTGATGGTGCCGCTGAGCAGGTTCGCCCCCGATTCCACCGCATCCGGGGTGGCGGCGATGTGCATTTTTCCGGGCGCACCCCAACCATGATCTGTCCCTGGGCGGAGACGGCGCGTTCGGCCGGCAGCAGGACCTGGTTGCCTGCGACATCCACGCGCAGCATGCCGGCCTCGCCGCCGGTGACCTCGCCGCGCATCAGGTTGGACTTGCCCAGGAAGTTGGCGACGAAGGCGGTGCGCGGCAGGTCGTAGAGTTCGCGGGGCGGGCCCATCTGCTCAATGCGTCCCTCGTTCATGACCGCGACCACGTCGGCCATGGTCATGGCCTCCTCCTGGTCGTGGGTCACGTGGATGAACGTGAGTCCCACCTCGGTTTGGATGTTCTTCAACTCCAGCTGCATCTGGCGGCGCAGCTTCATGTCCAGGGCGCCGAGCGGCTCGTCCAGCAGCAGCACCTGGGGACGGTTGACCAGGGCACGGGCCAGGGCCACGCGCTGCTGCTGGCCGCCGGAGAGCTGGGCGGGTTTCGGGTGGCCAGGTGCCCGAGCTCCACCAGCTCCAGGGCGGCTTTCGCCTTGGGCATCGCTTCGCGGTCCTTCTTGCGCTTGAGCCCGAACGCCACGTTCTCCAGCACGCTCATGTGCGGGAACAGCGCGTAGGACTGGAACACCGTGTTCACCGGCCGCTGGTGGCTGGGCAGCTGGGTGACGTCCTGGCCGCCGATGGAGATGCTGCCCACGCTGGGGGCCTCCAGTCCGGCGATCATCCGCAGGGTGGTGGACTTGCCGCAGCCCGAGGGGCCGAGCAGGGCGAAGAAGGTGCCCGAGGGCACCGTCAGGTCCAGCTGGTCCACGGCAATGAATTCCGCGAAGCGCTTGGAGATGCTGCGCAGGTGCAGATCCGCGCCTTCGCTGGTGTTGGTGCGGGTCTTGGCCGATTCCCGGCTGCGAATTTGAGTGTTCATTTCGTCCTATACCCCAATGACTGCTTGGAATTGGTTCTGCAGGTCGGTTTCTTCCTCAACCGACAGTTCACGTTCGGTGGTGGCCTTGGCCAGGAACTCCTGATCCGGGAAGATCAGCGGGTCCTCGACCAGCTCCGGGTCGATCTTGGCCATTTCCTGCTGGGCGCCGACCACCGGACAGAGGTAGTTCACGTATGCGGCCACCTCCGCGGCGACGACCGGGTCGTAGTAGAAGTCCATGAGCTTCTCGGCGTTGGCCTTGTGCCGGGCCCCGATGGGCACCATGAAGTTGTCGGACCAGATCAGCCCCGCCGCTCGGGCATGATGAACTCCCACTGGTCCCCCTCCTCGAAGTTCAGCTGGGTGATGTCCCCGGAATACACGATCCCGGCCAGGGCGTCCCCGGAGACGAAGTCCTGTTTGTACGAGTTGCCCTTGACCTGCCGGATCTGTCCGTTGGCGATGTTGCGTTCGAGCACTTCCAGGGCCGAGGAGTATTCGTCCTGACCCCAGTTGCCGGCGATGTCCACGCCCTGGTCCAGCAGCAGCATGGGCATGGTGTCGCGCATTTCGTCCAGCACCGTCACCCGTCCCTTGAGCGCCGGATCCCACAAGTCCTCGACGTTGCGTAGCCCCTTGGGGAAGGCCTTCTTGTTCCAGGCCAGGCCCGTGTAGCCGGATTGCCAGGTCAGTGAGAATTTCCGTCCCGGGTCAAAGCGCACGTCCTTCAAATCCGGCAGCAGGTTGGCCAGGTTGGGGATGTTGGCGTGGTCCAGCGCCTGGGCGTACCCCATGCGGATCAGCCGTTCGCTCATCCAGTCGGTGAGGGTGATCAGGTCCTGTCCGATGTCCTGCCCGGCCGCCAGTTGTCCCTGGATTTTCCCGTAATACGAGTCATTGGAGTCGATGTCCTCGGAGTACTGCACATCGATCCTGGACTGCTTGATGAATTTCTCCAGTGTCGGGTACGTCTTGGACTGGTCGTCGTAGTCCAGGTACAGCGTCCAGTTCGCCCATCCGAGCCGTTGCTCCGCGTCGGAGAGGTCGGCGGCGGCGGTGGGAGCGGTGGTGGTCTTGCC
>NZ_BAXF01000190.1:0-4007 GCF_001310435.1 Arthrobacter sp. JCM 19049
CCCAGGGCGCGGTTGCGGGTGCTGCGGGCGGTGGCGAACCCTCCGGTCAGGCCGCCGACGGCCAAAGCGGTTGAGACGATACGCGACATGGGTGCTCCTTGCGTCGGGGTGGTTGGTACTGATGCCATCCTATGCCGAGCCCCTCCGGTTCCCGGGCGCTCGCCGCACGGGCCGGTAACGCGAGCCCCGGCACGGGAGAACGGAAATCCGGGCGACGGGCTCGCTGTTGCGTAAGCTCGACTGCAGGCGCGCCGCCCGACGCGCCAATCAAAAGCTGAAAGGTGCGGTGTGGGAGAAACGCTCAACGCGACGTGGCAGCGGCTAAGCCTGCAGCATGAACTGCAGCTCAGCCCTTGGCAATGGGTGTTGCTGGGCGCACTGGTGGCGCTGCTGGTGTTGCCGCGACCCGCCTGGCGGCTGACCGGGATGTACTCCACGCTGGTTCACGAGCTCGGGCACGTGGTGCTAGCGCTATTCACCGGCCGCTTTGTCACCGGGCTGCGCCTGGGCTGGGACACTCCGGGGAGGTGGTCAGCCGGGGGCGCGGCAAGGCCTCGGTGATCATCTCGGGCGTTGCCGGCTACCCGGCTCCGCTGTGGTGTTCGGCGGGACTGCTGGCTGCAACGGCGGCCGGCTACCCCGGACTGGCCCTGGGGGCCTACGCGATCATCTTCTGCCTGGCCCTGGTTTTCGTGCGCAACCTCGCGGCCCTGCTGGTGTGCGTAGCCAGCGCGGCGCTGGCGTTGGGCATCGTGTTCTTCGCGCCGGTGGACATGTTCGTCTATGTGGCCCTGCTTTTGGCCGGGTTCCTGCTGCTCGCCGGGGCCCGGGACTGTCTGAAGCTGTTGGCCGTGCACACCTGGCGCCGGCAGGATGTGCGCCAATCCGACGCCTATCTGATCGGGACGTCCACCGGAACGTTCTCGGGGATTTGGCTGCTGGTGATCCTGACGCTTGCCGGGAGCGGACTGTGGCTAGCGGTGCGCAGTCTCATCCTGCTGATCTGAGGAGGCGCCCGGATCGGCGGAGGCCTCGTGCTTCCTGATTAGATGCCGCATTCCCAGCCAGGCGGCGGTGGCGGCCCCGGCCGCGAAAATCAGCCGATGGTGCGACTTGTGCTGCGAAAGCATGGAACCGTCCGCGCTCTCCAAGGGTCCCCGCCGTGCTGGATCCGAATCTGCTGGGCGTGGACCAGGTCGCGGAAGTTGCTCAGTTCCCGGCGGGCAAAGAGCGTGTCATCGCGCACCGGGTACTGCAGTTCTTCATCGGCGGCCACCCCCTTGCGCAACTGCGACAGGCGGGAGAACTCGACGTCCACGACCGCGCCCATCAGCAGGGCAATGTTGATGATCCAGCAGGCCACCACCAGGATGATTACACCGCCAATGGCGCCGTAGGTGGCCGAATAGGAAGCAAAGTTGGCGATATAGAAGGAAAAGCCGCCCACCGACAACCCCAGCACCACCAGGCGCTGATGGTGCCGGTGGAGAACCATTTAAAGGGGCGCTTCACGTTCGGGGTGAAGTAGTACAGCAGTGCCAGGACCAACAGCGCCATGACAAACATGGTCGGTGGTTTGAGCCAGTTCAGTACGGTGGCGAATTGGTCTCCCAGCCCCACCACGTTGCCTATGCCGCGGGCGACTGGCCCGGAGGTGACCAACAGTGCGAAGGAGACCACCATGACAATCATGATCAGGATGGTGATGCCCAGCATCTGGGGGCGGCGTTTCCACTGGGGACGGCCTTCTTGCACCTTGTACAGACGGTTCATGGCGCGGCTGAAGGCGTTGACGTAGCCGGAGGTACTCCACAGCGCCGGCGATGCCCAGGAAATGGTGAGGCTGGTGCCCGAGGTTTCGGCCGCCAGACCGGTCAGCAGCTGCTCGGCCATGTCCATGACCTGTTGGGCGTCTTCGCCCAGGTGCTCATGGCCCTGCGGGTTCAGCGCCTGGTGCAGGATCTCCAGGATCGCCTCGGTCGCTCCCTGGCTGGCACCCACCAGTGCGAGCAGAGAAACCAGGGCCAGGACCCCGGGAAAGAGCGCCAGCACCATGAAGTATGAAAGGGATGCCGCCGAGTCCAACCCGTTGTTGCGGAAGAACTCCCGCACCGCCCGGGAAAATGCCTGCAGGACTTCCGGTGCCTTGCGTGGGCTGGCACTACTGGTCATGGATGTCCTCTCGGCTCGTTTGGCGCACCAAGGCAACGGGCACCCTGATCAGTCCCACCCTACCCAAACTGGTCGGAAGGCCCTGCTCAGAGCGGTCATGGCTACCGGACGACGAATGCGATTTGAGAAGCTGATCGCGTCGGTCATCTAGTGGGTTCTGGATGGTTCAAAGGCTCTGTCGGATCGCCCTCCGTTGCCTCATTGAGCTCGCCGGGAGCGTGCGGCAGCTTCCCAGCAAGAGAACAGCCAATACCACATTTTGTAGCACGCATCACCCCAAATTCGCTTCCATCCAAATAACGTTTTGGTTCCAAAATTCGGCGCTCCGGGGTGTCTCGAAGAACTTTTTTTGAAAATTTTTTAATGGGGTTGACTGCAACAAACGCCGATTCTGGAAGGAACCTGAGTTGCCAAGGGGGTCAGGGTGTGGGCTATCGTCATGGATAACGTTTCGATAACACTCGCAGTGTTATGGGAAAAAGCAAAACGCCGCCGGAACTTCCGTGTGCCCATTCGGTAGGCGTTTCAGTAATGTCGAAATGCGACGCTGGGCGCAGCGCCAGGATGGCTTGGACAGCCTACGCGTGGGAAGAGCACTGGAGAACCATGATCCAGCAGAAGAGCAAGAAGACCATCCGTCGCGGCACCGCCGCTCTGGCAGCAGTCGCCGTTGCAGGTGGCGCCATGGCCGTAGCAGCAGTTCCGGCCTCCGCAGCCAGCACCTGGGACGCCTGGCTCAGTGCGAATCGAGCGGTAACTGGTCGACCAACACCGGTAACGGCTACTACGGTGGCCTGCAGTTCTCGGATTCCACCTGGAAGCCTACGGCGGCAAGGGCTCGGCAGCCAACGCTTCGAAGGCTGAGCAGATCCGCGTTGCCACCAAGGTCCAGCAGGGCCAGGGCTGGGGCGCATGGCCCGCATGCTCGGCCAAGCTGGGTCTGAGCGGGAAGCCGACCGGCACCCCGAAGGCTCAGACCAAGAAGGCTGCTCCGCAGCAGAGTACCCAGAAGACCACTGCCAAGAAGTACACCACTCAGAAGGCTGCCCCGAAGAAGCAGACCACCCTGAAGTCGGTGGAGCGCACCGCAGTGAAGACTCAGTCCGGCAAGCACGTCGCACCGGTTGCCAAGCTCCGGTATACAACGTGAAGGCCACCGACTCGGGCAAGAACTACACCGTCAAGGCTGGCGACACCCTGTTCAAGATCGCCCAGGACCTGGGTCTGGACGACTGGCGTTCGCTGTTCTCGGTGAACAGCGACAAGCTGTCCAACCCGGACCTGATTTTCGTGGGTCAGACCCTGAACGTGCCGACCAAGTAATCACCTACCTGGTCTTCAGCCCCGGACACTGCCGCATGCGGCAATGTCCGGGGCTGAACACGTTAAAGAGGTACGCACCTTAACGGTAGGCAGAGCGGAGAATGCCTTCGAGCGTGAACTGACTGACTGCCCAACCACTGCATGGCGCACGCCACGCCGTCGATCTTCCCCACAGGCAACACAGCACTCATCCCCGCGCTGCCCACTGAAGACACGAGCAGAGGCGAGAGTCACCTTTTGAAGCAAGTCGGCTAGACACTATCGAAGCCACGCGTTGCCGGAGCTTTCCCTATGGCGCAACGTAATACCCGTGCTGGTGGTTCACGGTAAGTCCACGCGAACACTGTGCACCTGCTGTCCGACCTGGGCATGATGGTTCCATGTCGCGCAGCATTCAATTGGTCCCCGGTTCCGCTGGTGCGGCGTTGCCGCCTTTGAATGCACCGTTTCTTGCGCATGGTTTGCTGCCTTCTGACGTGCACAGCGCGCCGCCGGGCCGCGCCGTTGGTGGG
>NZ_BAXF01000191.1:0-3996 GCF_001310435.1 Arthrobacter sp. JCM 19049
GGTGGCGACCCAGCTTTTGCTTTAAGGAGGCACGGAAAAACGCTTGAACCTTTATCGGCTCTTCGCAATTGAGGGTGTAAAACTCAGTGCCTTGAACTATGCGTCGATATATCATCCATTCTACGAGTATTGATACATTCAGAAGGATGGGCGTGTACCTCGCTTGCTGGCCGCCAACAGGTGTGGGTCTGGTGGTCTGACCTATCCGTTGGTGTTTCCCTCCCTTATCAAGGCTGTCGACGGAAGTTGAAAACTGGACATAAACGGAACTCGAAAAGTGAACACTCTCAGAATAAGGAGTGTGATCACTTTGGAAGATTGGGCTTTGATCAGAAGGCTCGTAATAGATGGAGTTCCCAAGTCGCGGATCGCCCGTGATCTCGGAATTTCCCGCACCACCGTTGTGAAGGCGGCAGCTTCAACCACACCGCCTAAATACGAACGCAAACAGCAGGCAACCGCGTTCGCCCCCTACGAAGATGCCCTACGACGTTTGCTGAAGGAAACACCGACGATGCCTCAACGGTCATCGCTGAGCGGATCGGCTGGACCGGTCGGTGCGCTGGCTGCGTGAACACGTCGCGAAGTTCAGGCCCGAAATGCGGCCGGCCGATCCGGCCGACCGCATTACCTAGTTACCTGGTGACGCCGCCCAATGCGACCTCTGGTTCCCACCGCAGAAAATCCCGTTGGGCCAAGACCAGGCCTCGTTGATGCCGGTGCTGGTGATGACCTTGGCGAACTCCCGTTTCATGGCGGCCCGCATGATTCCCAGCCGTCATACCGAAGACCTTTTGCTTGACATGTGGGATCTCTTGCAGCAGTTTGAACGAGTGCCGCGCCGGCTCATCTGGGATAACGAGGCCGGCATCGGTCGGGGTAAGAAGCGCGCAGTCGGGGTGGAGCAGTTCATGGGTTCCTTGGGCACGAAACTCGTGCTGTTGCCGTCGCGGGACCCGGAGTCCAAGTGCATCGTTAGTGGAACCTATCAGGTAGATGTACTCCAGGTTGATGAAGAGCTCATCTGGTTTACGGTTACAAACCTGATACCGGCGAAAAATCAGAATATCGATCTGATCAAGCAGACTACTCGGTAATTCCTCTGGCATTGATCCTAGTTCCTTCACTGGGAGCAATTTTTAAGGCTCTATTCCTTGCCTCGGCCGTAGTTGTGATCGCTGGTGTAACTTATATAGCAGCCGACAAAGCGATTGCAGGTATCAGGGAGGCTATTCGCAAGAAAAAGAATCCGCCTGCTCATTACAAAGTTGTACGCCGCACAAACGGCTTGCTCATTGGTGACGGAATGTCGAAGAACGAGGCCGTGTCGCGTGCTCGAGCCAGCGGTAATGTATGGTCAACTACCAAAGCCGGGGCAAGGTCTGTGGCTTATAGCGTGAGAAGCAAAACACCGGTTGGCCCTGAAAAAGACAAGACCAATTCCTCCAAGAAGTATTGTCGCTACCACCCATCCGGACGCAGTCCTGGATCACACGCCTTCTACGGTGTTGCCGGCCAGGCATGCTGATGGAGGAAAAAGATGGAGCTGATCAAATGACCGTGACTCCCATAGATCCACGAGAATTGCTGAAGAGGTGGGAAGCCGCAAAGTTGCCGTCGGTGACTCCGACACAGGTGCGCGCGCTCCTTGAAGATAACTATAAGGCCTACGGAATTCCTGTTCATTTGATGGAACCTGATGGATTCGAATTTGATGAGGAAGTGCGGGAGGATCTGATTGATGCGTTGTTTACCATCACCAATCCCGCGGTTCTCCTGGAACTAAGAAATGGGCGGCCGGTCGCTGTCGATGAAGATGCCGTTGAAGACGCCGAGTTCTACTGGCAGGAGCTTTTCCATGGCGACATGCTGGAACTCCCATATCGGGTTCTTTCGGCCAGCATGCCTTGGGACAACGGGTCTCGGTATTGCTTGAGCGCGAAGGAAGTTTCATCACCGGCTTCAAGGTCTATGGGGTGGCAGGAGACAAGCTCAACCGGTACCTCACCGCGGTCATTGGTTTCCCGTCGCGCCGTGAGCAAGATCCGGAAGATGGGCCCTTCATGCGTGCGGGAGACCTGACGGACCCCGTGTTTGTGGACTACCTCGAAGCAACAGCTGAATGCGGGCTCATTTAGGCAACGCATAGGCGCTGCATTGAGTTGGATTAAATGCTCTGGGGCTATTACAGAGTTAGTCAACGCCCCGGCGAGAATGAGTGAGTGACCTACAGGATGGCGGGTGCCGTGTTGGAGGTCATTTCCTTTCTTGCTCTCACCGCCAGGTTCCCCTGACGGTGGAAGTCTTCTTCCTAACCCAGATTTTCTAGTACGTGAATAATTTAGCGATGCCACCAAGCCACGGCTGCTGCACGGCATCCGGAACGTTTCAGTTCGTCGCAGGATTCGAAAATTCTCACGATGTCTGAAACGGGGTGGATTAACAACCTGAAAGATCGGGCAATTTAGACTGCTTGGTTGCTATTTAGACTCGTGTGGGTACCGTTTGACTTGAAAATTCCGTGATAACGACAGCTTGTTCGAGGTGAGACGTCTTCCAACCTATAGGTTGCAAGACGTCACATCGATGCCCACTCCCGTGGTGAGCAATCCTCGAAAAATCAGTCGACTGACATTCTCATAACTATGTGCCGCAGCTAACGGCATAGAATCGGGTCTGCACCATTAGTTGCGAGACACTTTTGAAGGCCGATGCCCAAATAGGTCGGATACGCCAGCACATCTACTCATGTCCAACACATCGAACGCCAGATTCAGGCCCTCATCACCGCTGGCGTCCGACGTCATGACCTCTACATCGACCACGGCCAAACGGCCAGGACTGGCCAAGACATTTGACCCGCTACGTCCGTCACCGGTTTGCAGCGGTCAAAGAGTTCGTGGACTCCACCGATTTGCTGCCGTGGTACAGGAAATTCGAGAGTGAACGCGCTTTCTCCGGCTCTGCTTACACAATCAGCACCAACATGGAGCTGGTCTATTGTTGTAGACAACCTCATTGAGGGTGCGAGTGATGATCTGATCAGGTCCCGCCGTCCAACCGGATGGCGGGACCTTTTCAGTGCCCGCAGGTTCGTGCACCGGCTGCGGGGGGAGCGCCTAGTCTCGGACGGTGATCCCAAAGTGCACGGCGAACAGTTCGGCCAGCGACTGCAGCTGGGCCGGGTTTACCACGGTGCCGCGCAGGCTCTCAAGCCCGCTCAGGCTCTGCAGCTGGGCTCCGCGCAGATCCACCTGACGCATTTTTGCCCCGGCACAGTGCATGGTGCCGACTTTGACGTTCTCAAAGGCCAGACGCTCGATCCGGCACTGGCTCAAATCCAGCTCCTCGATCACGCAGTCCCGCAACAGCACGTCGCGCAGCCGGGCCCGCTGCAGACTGAGCCAGGTGAACTTTGACCCGCTGATCACCACGTTCTCCAGCTGCGCCTCGGCCAGGTCCGCGCCCCCGAACCGGCAGGCGTCCAGGCGCACCTGCCACATCCCAATCCGGTGGGCGTTCAGGGCGGGGATCTGCAGGTTCCCGGCCACGGTCCGCAGCCAGTGGGCAGCCTGCAGGTTGGCCTCGGAGATGCCCAGCCGCTGCAGTTCGCACTCCTCGAAGGTGCTGCCCGACAGGTCCAGCCCACTCAGGTCCAGGCCGCAGAACCGCACCCGTTCCTGCAGTCCGCGCTCGGCCAGGTCCGACGCCGTGCCTTCCCGCAGCACCGGCGGCAATGACCAGCCCCCGGTTTTTGGCGCAGCAACCGTGCGTGGAGCACCCATGACCATCCCTCTTCCCTCACCGTCCGGCAGGCCGGTCGGCCCGCCGTCCCTTCCACTGGGGAGGGTATCAAAACAGCGGCGCCGGGGCGGGAGGCTACTTGGCCAGGTACCCGCCGTCCACGGGCAGGGAGACGCCGGTGACGTAGGTGTTCTGCGCATTGGCGAAGTAGGCCACCGCCCCGGCCACGTCCTCGGGCAGGGCCACCCGGCC
>NZ_BAXF01000192.1:0-3981 GCF_001310435.1 Arthrobacter sp. JCM 19049
CAGCAGCCGGGCCTCGGCGTGCGACAAGATGTACTGCAGCTCGTGGGCGGCCAGGCGGGTGTTCAGGGCAACGAGGATGCCGCCGGCCAGCGGGACCGCGTAGTGGGCGGCCAGCATTTCCGGGGTGTTCGGGGCCAGCACCGCGACCCGGTCGCCCGGGGAAATGCGTTGGGCCAGCACCTGGGCCAGCCGCTGGACGCGCTCCTCGAACTGGGCCCAGGTGTAGCTGCGCGAACCGTGAATCACCGCGGTTTTCTCCGGGTAGACCTCCACGGACGTTCCAGGAAGCGCAGGGGAGTCAATTCTGAGTGGTTGGCCAGCAACGATGCCATGGGGGCTCCTCGGGGTCGGTAACTATCCGGCCCTGCGCTGTGACGCAGGGCACCTCGCAAGACATCGTGGCATGAAACTGAACCCCAGACAAAGAAACTGCGTGCCATTGCGCTCAACGGCGCCCGCGGGGCGACCAGCGTAGGAGGCGGTGTCCGTTGGTGAGCTGCGTCGGGCGAAATTATCGGCGGCGAGCGTAGCGGAAGGAGGGGGCGGGCGAAACAATATGTCGAAGATTGCGGTATAAGACAGGAAATGTTTGACGTTACGCCGCGACGGGCCATAGTGTCGTAGACAGAATCAAGAGCGTCAGCTGACAAGCCCTGGCTAGCTGGCCGGCAACCCTCTAAACGGTAGTGGGGTGCTCCAGGTGAGGATTCGGTTCCGCGCGCCACCGCGTGGAACAAGTACCGCACACCGAGGCGTAAAACCTTCGAATCCACAGTGCAGCAGCTTGGCCCTGCGGCGCTATGGGCATTCGACCGTCGCCGACCACGGTGGGCCTGATGCTAAGGATACGAATCATGTCATTGAATCAGGATCTCGACCCGTTGACCCTGCGCAAGGTCTTCGCCCAGCACCCCTCGGGCGTCGCGGCGTTGTGCGCCGAAATCGATGGCGTCAAGACCGGAATTGTTGCCTCCTCGTTTACCGTTGGGGTCTCCCTGGATCCGGCGCTGGTGATGTTCGCCGTGCAGAAGACCTCCAACACCTGGCCGAAGCTGCGGCGGGCACAGCGTATCGGGGTCTCGGTGCTCAGCAGCCGCAACGAGGGGGTCTGCGCCCAGATCGCCTCGAAGAAGGGTGACCGCTTCGCCGGGCTGCACACCCACATCACCGAGCAGCAGGCGTTGTTCATCGAGGAATCCACTCTGGCTCGATACCTCCATCTACAACGAGGTTGAAGCCGGGGACCACTGGGTCGTCCTGCTGCAGGTGCACGGCCACCAGGCCTCGGCGCACACCCCGTCGATCTTCCATGATTCCGCCTTCCACACCCTCAAGGTGCCGGCCCTGGTCTAATGGCAGGGCGGCATCGATGAATCCCACTGCGTCGTACGTCGCGGTGGGATTCATTGCGTTAACCGCTTCAAACCGGGTTGCGTGTCAGGCGCAGTGCACAGTCCCGAGATGAGGCAGGCCGGGGATCTGTGGACGAAGCCCCGCATCCGAAGGACCGTAATGGGTGGTCCTGCGATGAGTAGCGGGTTTTTAGATCTGAAGTAATCCACAAAGCTTTCCACAGTGTTGTGGACTGGGCGTGGATAACCGGGGTTCACGCCTCCTCGTCCCCGAGTTGTGGGCTTTCCGGCTGTGGAAAAGATTCAAAACGCACAATGCCACGGAGGAAAATTTATTTTTTATCCACAGCTGTGAAAACCTAAACAACCAAGTCAATGAGGTATTAGCTGTGGTTAAGTGGGGAAATCCACAGTGTTCTCCCCAGTTCCTGCACACCCCCTTCCACAGATAGCTGCCAATTGTCCACAGATCCTGTGGATAAGTGAGTTTACGCCCTTATGTAAGAGGCTTACTGTTGGCTCTGGAACTGAAATATCCACAAGTTTCCCCAGCGCCCCCAAACTGTCGGGGCCCGATGGAACGATACGAGGTGGACGGTGAACCGGTCGCCGAGTTCCCGGTGGGTAGAAGGGGATTTGAATGTCTATTGCCAGCGCTGAGCAGGCCTACGAGAACCGCGACTCCGAGGCGGGGCGTACGCCGCCGCAGGACATCGCCGCGGAAATGTCGGTTCTGGGCGGCATGATGCTTTCCAAGGACGCGATCGCCGATGTCATTGAGGTGGTCCGCGGCAACGACTTCTACCGTCCGGCCCATGAATCGATCTATGAGGCCATCATTGATCTCTACGGACGGGGCGAACCGGCTGATGCCGTCACCGTTTCGGACCTGCTGACCAAGCGGGGCGAAATCGTCCGGGTGGGCGGTGCCGCATACCTGCACAACCTCATCCAGTCCGTGCCCACCGCCGCGAACGCCGGTTACTACGCCGAGATCGTGCGCGAACGCGCCGTGCTGCGCCGCCTGGTCGACGCCGGGACCCGGATCGTGCAGATGGGCTACTCCCCGGACGGGGACGTGGACGCCATCGTCAACGAGGCGCAGGCCGAGGTCTACAAGGTTGCGGAGAATCGCTCGAGCGAAGACTATGTCCGGCTCAGCGAGATCATCGAGGGCACCGTCGATGAGATCGAAAATGCGGCCAACGCCGGTGACGGCATCACCGGTGTCCCCACCGGCTTTTACGAGTTTGATGAGTTGACCCAGGGCCTGCAGGGCGGGCAGATGATCATCATCGCCGCGCGTCCGGCCGTGGGCAAGTCGACCTTCGCCCTGGACTTTGCGCGTTCGGCGGCAATCAAGAACAACATGGCCACCGTGTTCTTCTCCCTGGAAATGGGGCGCAATGAAATCGCGATGCGTCTGCTCTCCGCGGAGGCCTCGATCCAGTTGCAGGACCTGCGCAAGGGGTCGGTGGAGGATGCCCAGTGGACCAAGATCGCCACCACCATGGGACGGTTGAATGAGGCTCCGCTATTCATTGACGACTCCCCGAACATGTCGATGATGGAGATCCGCGCCAAGTGCCGCCGCCTGAAGCAGCGCAACGAGCTGAAGATGATCGTGCTGGACTACCTGCAGCTGATGAGCTCGGGCAAGCGCGTTGAATCACGCCAGCAGGAAGTCTCGGAGTTCTCCCGTAACCTGAAGCTGCTGGCCAAGGAGCTCGATGTCCCGCTCATCGCGCTCTCGCAGCTGAACCGTGGTTCGGAACAGCGTACGGACAAGAAGCCGATGGTCTCGGACCTGCGTGAATCCGGCTCGATTGAGCAGGATGCGGACATGGTGATCCTGCTGCACCGCGAGGACGTGTACGACAAGGAAAATCGTCCCGGAGAGGCCGACGTGATTGTGGCCAAGCACCGCAACGGTCCCACCAAGACCATTACCGTCGCCTTCCAGGGCCACTACTCCCGGTTCAGCAACATGCAAAGCGAAGGGTAGGGGCAACCCCTGGCTTGACCCGAGCCACGGCAGGACAAATCCCGAAGGCGCATCCGACTCCAGCCAGAGGCCGGCAGCCCGCAGGTGAAGACGCAGGTAACGGCAGAGATCAACGCCAAAAGCACCACGGTTGTCTTTAAATCGAGCTACTACACGCCGTTATCGGGGCGGCGAGTCGGCGAAGCAGAGATTGTCCAGAGTCTTGGTCCTCACTGGCACCTGGGCAGGAGCGAGTCCGATTTCTGCATCCACGGGCAGAACGATGCGGCAGAGACCCGATCGGGGTGATGTCAGGGCCTTGAATGCAGGGCTGTGTTTTTGGGCTGATCCCGCTCAGCCCGGGCATCCAGCACCGCTATAGTGGGTGCCATGATCCAGAGCCTTCAAGCCCTGCTGTGGGGCACCGTGGCCGGTTCGGCCTGCTGTTGGGGGCCGGGGCGGCCTGGTGGCTGCGCATTCCGCGGATCTGGGTTTGTGCGATCATGGCCTTCGGCTCAGGGGTGCTGATCAGTGCGCTGAGCTTTGAGCTGGTGTTGGAGGCCTACCAGCAGGGCGGCCTGGCGGCCAGCGTCGCCGGGGTGCTCGCCGGCGCGGGGCTCTACTTCGGCGCCAATCGGCTGCTGG
>NZ_BAXF01000193.1:0-3922 GCF_001310435.1 Arthrobacter sp. JCM 19049
CCCGAGGGCCAGCTGGCCACCGTGAACCTGCCGAACTACGCCCAGCAGCTGGGCTACCCGATCGCCGAGGGCGCCTACGGGATCATGTACACCGAGGACCCGGCCCCGGCCACCGCGCCCATGCAGCTGGATCCGCCGGACACCGATGAGGCCCGCACCTGTCCTACTCCTACCAGTGGTTCCCTTCGGCGTGCTGGCGTTCGTCGGCTTCTGGTACGCCGCCCGCCAGCAGAAGAAGCTGAACCGGGAGGACGCCGAGGAACTGGCCGAGGCCCGCGCCGCCGGCTTTGATGAGCCGATCCACAAGGTGCGCAAGATCCGCGCCAAGCAGACCAAGAAGTACCGCCGTGACGGTTCGCTGACCGATGAGGCGGTGGAGGACGCGATGCTGGACCAGGGCCAGGACCCGGCCCACAACCAGGACGCGGGGAAGCGCGGCTAGATCCGCCCACCACATTCCAACCACCGCCGGTCCGTTCGTGAACATCACAAACGGATCGGCGGCGTTCGTAGGGGCTCGCCCAACCCCAGACCCAATGCAAGATACCGGTTGCTATGGACTTTTCCCGGATCTCTCGTATGCTGAAGGTGTCGGGATCGTCCAGATCTCACAGGTGCTCTCAAGGCCTACGGCGCTCCGTTTATCTGATGTGAGGAGCCCCGGATATCTGCGGCCGGTAACCCACGATAAACTGAGCAGCGCCGGTCCCGACACCAAACTTTCCCCCTCGCCGCAGACCCGGCGGGCAGGCAGAAAACCGCCCGACCCACACCGGTGGATCGGGCGGTTTTCGCATACCCGGATGGCCCGGAAACAACCTGACCGTGGTGGCGCCTAGGTCAGCGAAACCAGTTCCAGGTAGTCCTCGCTGTACAGGTCCTCATCCCCATCGGCAGGATGACCACGCGCTCGGGGTTCAGGGCCGCCACCGCACCCTCGTCGTGGGAGACCATGACCACCGCGCCGGAGAAGTTCGACAGCGCGCCGAGCACCTCGCGCGCGAGGCCGGGTCCAGGTTGTTCGTCGGCTCATCGAGCAGCAGCACGTTCGCGCTGGAGGCCACGATGGTGGCCAGGGCCAGACGGGTCTTCTCACCACCGGAGAGCACCCCGGCCGGCTTGTGCACGTCATCGCCCACGAACAGGAAGGAACCGAGGATTGAACGCACGTCCGCGTCCCCCAGCTCACTCGGCGCGGTGCGGCGCATGTTCTCCAGCACCGTCTTCTCCGGATCCAGGGTGTCGTGTTCCTGCGCGAAGTAGCCGATCTTCAGGCCGTGGCCCGGCTGGATTTCGCCGGTGTCCGGTTCGGAGACCCCGGCCAGCATGCGCAGCAGGGTGGTCTTGCCGGCACCGTTCAGCCCAAGGATCACGACCTTGGAGCCGCGGTCGATGGCCAAGGAGACGTCGGTGAAGATTTCCAGCGAACCGTAGGACTTGGACAGGCCCTCGGCCATCAGCGGGGTCTTGCCGCACGGGGCCGGGTCCGGGAAGCGCAGGGCGGCGACCTTGTCGGCGGCGCGCTCCTCCTCCAACCCCGAAAGCATGCGGTCCACGCGCTTGAGCATGGACTGGGCGGCGGAGGCGCCCGAGGCGCGGGCCTTCATCTTGTTGGCCTGGGCCAGCAGCGCGCTGGCCTTCTTCTCCACGTTGGCCCGTTCCCGGCGGCGGGTGTGCTCATCGGTTTCGCGCTGCACCAGGTAGCGCTTCCAGCCCATGTTGTACACGTCTACGGTGCCGCGGTTCGCGTCCAGGTAGAGCACCTTGTTCACGGTGGCTTCCAGCAGCCCGGTGTCGTGGGAGATCATCAGCACGCCGCCGGAGTAGTTCTTCAAAAAGTCGCGCAGCCAGCTGATCGAGTCGGCGTCCAGGTGGTTGGTCGGCTCGTCCAGCAGCAGGGTTTCGGCATCCGAGTACAGGATGCGGGCCAGCTCGACACGGCGGCGCTGGCCGCCGGAGAGGGTGCGCAGCGGCTGGTCCAGGATGCGGTCGGGCAAATCCAGGTTCGAACAGATCGCCGCGGCCTCGGATTCGGCCGCGTACCCGCCCCCGGCAATGAACTCGGCGTCCAGCCGGTCATAGCGGCGCATCGCCTTCGCGGCGATGTTCGGATCCTCGCTGGCCATCTCGGCGCGAGTGCGGGCCAGCTTGTTGATGATCTTGTCCAGGCCGCGGGCCGAGAGGATGCGGTCGCGGGCCAGCTGCTCCATGTCCGGGGTGCGCGGGTCCTGGGGCAGATAGCCGATGGAGCCGCGGGAGCTCACTTCCCCGGCGGTGGGCTGGGACTCACCGGCCAGCACCTTGGTCATGGTGGTCTTCCCGGCGCCGTTGCGGCCTACCAGACCGATCTTGTCGCCCTTGTCGATGCGGAAGTTCACCTCGTCCATCAGCAGCCTGGCGCCGACGCGCAGCTCAAGGTTGGCCACGGAAATCATCTGGTGAACCCCTTTCTAAGGTTGCCTGGTTCTGTTGCCCGGCGAGCAGATTTCGGGCAACTTATCCAGTCTACCGGGGTTCGGGCCCGCCGGTGGTGCCAAAGTGCATAAGCTAACACCCGCCCCGAAGTTTTTGGGGCGGGTGTTGGCAAGGTGGGTGTTCGGCCTAGCTGCGCTGGTTGCGGTAGTCGTTCATCTGCACCAGGCGCCGGCGCAGCGAGGATTCGCGCCGCTCGTCGTTGCCGCTGGTCTTGTCGATGTGCGCCGCACCGAAGCGCCACAGCAGCATGTCATCCAGCAACCGGTCCGGGCCCGGCGAGTAGCGGTGGTCCAGGGCCGAACGCACCTCGGTGACCACGTTCGGGTCCAGCAGCTCGGCCAGCTGCCAGGTCCGGGTGATGCCGTGCGCCCCGAGCAGCTCGGCCGCCCAGGACCAGTCGTCATCGCGCTTGCGGTCCACGTGCGGCAGCAGGGTCTGCCAGATCTGCCCGATCCGGTCGCTGTTCAGCTCCTGGCCGCCCAGCCCGTCCCGGTCCTGGTAGGCGTTGAGCGTGTTGTACAGCTCGTCGATGTCGGTGAAGTAGTTCTCCACGGTTTCCAGCATGGCGGCGGTGGCGGTGAACTGGCGGTCCAGCTGCGGGCTCCACACCCCCTGGCCGGAGTTCTTGAAGCGGATGTCGTGTTCCACCTCGCTCCAGGCGTGCTGCAGGATGGTGCGGATCTGCACCTCAAAAGTGAAGTTGCCGCTGGGGACCACCGGCTTGCCCAGCTGCTCCTGGAAGCGGCGGACGCTGGGTTCGTTACGGGTCTTGAGCAGCAGGTGGCGGGAGGAGTACCCGTAGGTGCCGGACTCCACCGAGCCGATGTCCTTCTCCCGGTCGCTGCGGCAGTCAAAGGCGGCGCGCTGGGCCTTGATCATGTTCGCGACCTGCTGGATCTCGTGGGGCAGCTTCACGATGATGCGGATGCCGACCATGTCGTGGATCTCACGCAGCGGGTTGGGGAACTCCAGCACCGGGTCGCTCTCGGCGTCCTCCTGCAGCTGGCGGGAGCCTTGGCGCGGAAGGAGGGCACCGATTTCACCCGCCCGGTGATGAACAGCGGCTGGGCCTCCTCGGAGGCCTCGAACAGGTTGCGGATGCGTCCGAGCATGGTGTCCAGCACCTGCTGCAGTGCCGGACGCACCTTGGCGTAGCGCCGCACCGACTCGTCGATCTGTTCAGCGAAATCGTTGGCGGCTGGCTCCTGTTCGCTCATTGGCTGCTCCCCTGTCGTTCCGTCACTGCACACCACGGCGCCGTAGTGCGCGCGGTGGTGCTGGTGCGAGTCTACTTGGCCAGGTGGACACTTCAGCGAATCCGATGACGCCAGATGCCGGGCGGATGACACCGGCGCCGGTGCGCTAGGAACGGTTCAGGCGCTGGGCCAGGTCGTCGTACAGCGGCGCCTTTTCATCCACGGCGGTCGCGGTGGCCACCGAACCCGGG
>NZ_BAXF01000194.1:0-3906 GCF_001310435.1 Arthrobacter sp. JCM 19049
CCGCACCCTGGCGCTGCACCACCTGGTGCCCGGCACCACCCCGCTGGAAACCTGGCTCTCCCACGCCCGGGACTTCTCCGGCAGCTTCCTGGTCCCCGATGACCTGCAGGTCATTTCCTTCGCCCGCGCCCTGGCAGAAAAGGCAGTCTCATGAGCAACCTCACCGACCAGCAGCAGGACCGCGAACTGCGGGTCCCGTCGCTGAACTCCCCGCAGATGCGCCGCATCCTGGCCTCCAGCTTCATCGGCAGCGCCATCGAGTTCTATGACTTCATCCTCTATGCCACCGCCGCGTCCCTGGTGTTCAACAAGGTCTTCTTCGTGAACCTGACCCCCGGGGTGGCGTTGTTCGCCTCCTTCGCCACGCTGGCCGTGGGCTACCTGGCCCGGCCGCTGGGCGGCATCGTCTTTGGCCACTTTGGCGACAAGGTGGGACGCAAGGGCGTGCTGATCACCTCCATGGTGATGATGGGCGGGGCCTCGACCATCATCGGGCTGCTGCCGCCCACCGCCCAGGTGGGCATGGTCGCCCCGATTGCGCTGATCCTGCTGCGCATCCTCCAGGGCCTGGCCGTGGGCGGTGAATGGGGCGGGGCAATGCTCATGGCCTTGGAACACGCGCCGAAGGAACGGCGCGGCTTCGCCGCCAGCTTCGCGAACATGGGCGGGCCGGCCGGTGCGGTGTTGGCGACCCTGGCGGTCTCCGCGGTGTCGCTGCTGCCCAATGACGTGTTCCTCTCCTGGGGATGGCGCATCCCGTTCATCCTCTCGGTGCTGCTGGTGGGCATCGGCTGGTCATCCGGCTGAAGGTGGCCGAATCCCCGCTGTTCCTGGCTTTGGAGGACAAGGCGGAGGAAAAGAAGACCCCGATCATGCAGGTGCTCACCCAGTACCCGAAGTCGGTGCTGCGCGGCACCTGGTGGGGATGAGCTCCTACACCGTGCAGGCTGATGACCGTCTGGGCGATCTCCTACGTGGTGGAGGACATGGGGATGGACCGCACCGCGGTGCTGAACATCAAGGCCGTCGGCGCCACGCTGACCGTGGTCGGCATCTGGTTCGCGGCCCGCTATTCGGACAAGCTGGGACGCCGCCCGGTGATGCTGGTGGGCATTGCCGCCGGGGCGCTTGCGGCGCTGCCGATCATGTGGCTGCTGCAGCTCGGTGCGCTGTGGGCATTCGCCATCGCCCTGTTTGTGGCCAACGGCTGATCCAGGCGTTCATCTTTGGCCCGTTCGGGGCGTTCACCGCCGAACTGTTCCCCACCCGGATCCGCTACACGGGTGCTTCCCTGGTCTACCAGCTTTCCTCCACGGTCGGCGCCGGGTTCACCCCGATGATCGTGGCCGCCCTGGTGCTGCTTGGCGGCGGATCGCTGTGGCTGGTGGGCATCGTGTGGGCCGCGACGTTCGTGATCGCCGCGCTGGCGATGCGCAACGTCAAGGAAGGCAAGGACGCGGACCTGATGGCCGAACAGATGTAGGAGCACGCACGGCCGAACGCGACTGCACCGGGGGCGCTCGGGAGCTTTTCCTAGGAAGAGCCCCGGGCGTCCCCGGCGTCGCGTTCGGCGCCCACTTGTTCACAGAAGTCCAGGAAGGCACGCAGCCGCAGGCTGGGGCGTTCGGAGGCGGTGTAGGCGACGCAGATGTCGCTGACCCCCACCGGGCCTTCGATCTCCAGCACCGCCAGCGGCAGCCCGTCATAGCTGACGTTCACAGGCGGGCGCTGCACCAGCACCGTGTAGCCCAGACCGCGGGCCACCATGCCGCGCACCGCCTCGAAGCTCTGCGAACTCCAGCGCACCTTCGGATCCAGGCCGGACATGCGCAGGTTCACCAGCTGGTTATCACGCACCGTGGGCAGGTCCAGGCCCACGAAATCCTCCTCGGCCAGTTCGCTGAGCCGCACCGAGGAGCGGGCGGCCAACCGGTGGTTGGCGGCGACCAGAACATAGGGCCGACCGGACATCACGGTGCGGTGGTGCACCTGGGGCAGCAGGTGGCGGGTGTGGGTGAGCACCACATCCAGGTGCCCCTTGAGCATCTGCTGCTGCAGCTCCGCCCCGTCACCCTCCACCAGGGTGACGCTCAGGCCCGGGTTCGGCTTGGTGAACTTTTCACAGATCACCGGGATCCAGAAGGCCGCCAGCGAGGAGTAGCAGCCGATGACCAGCGGGCCGGCCAGGGTGGTTTGGCGTTCAATGATCTGCCCCTGCACCTCCTCGGCGTGGCGCATCAGTCGCGGGCATCATGCAGGAACACGGTGCCCACCGCCGTCAGCTCCACCCCGCGGCGCGGCGGCGCACCAGCAGCTGGGCGCCGACCGCGCGTTCCAGATCATCCATCGCCTGGGACATGGCCGCCTGGGAGATGTGGCTGGCGGTTGCGGCCGCGGAAATGGAACCGGCCTCGGCCACCGCCAGGAAGTAGTGCAGCTGGCGCAGGGTGTAGTTGATCACCTGGCCAGTTTAGCCAGCGCCCGGGCGCGGCGGGCACCGTGTCCCCGCCGGGAAGAGGCAGGCGCAATGGCCCTCTGGCTAGCTGTTCTTCCCACGGAGGTTGTGGGCAACGGCGCGTTGTGTGAGAAGAGGTGAGGACCTCCGGTATCGATATGGGTAACCACACTCATCTCGAATCACACGAAGGTCCTCATGTCTTACATTACTCATGCCCGCACTTCGCTGACACCGCAGGGCCGACTGAAAATGGTCCTGCTCGTCATCAACGAGAAATGGACGCAGGCGCGTGTCGCCGAGCGCTTCCAGGTCGCTCGCGGGACGGTATCGAAGTGGGTGGCCCGGTACAAAGCTGAAGGTGCGGCAGGGCTTGAGGACCGCTCATCCAGGCCGCGCCACTCACCGAACCGCACGTCCCAGCGCACCGAACGACGGATCGTTGCTCTGCGCGTGAGCCGGCGGTGGGGACCGCACCGGATCGCGTATCACCTGCGCCTGCCGCAATCGACGGTATCGAAAGTGCTGAGCCGGTACCAGGTGCCGCTTCTTGGGCACATCGATCTGAACACCGGTGTCCGGGTGCGAAAGCCCAAGCCGGTACGCTACGAGCACGAGAACCCCGGCGATCTGGTGCATGTGGATGTGAAGAAGCTGGGCCGGATCCCCGACGGCGGAGGCCACCGCACCCTCGGCCGTGCGCGGGGGAACAGGAACCGGTCCGGTGTCGGTCACATCTACTTGCATTCCGCGATCGATGACCACTCCCGGTTGGCGTATTCGGAGATCCTTGAGAACGAGAAAAAGGAGACCGCGGCCGGGTTCTGGGAACGCGCGAACGCGTTCTTCACCAACCACGGCATCACCGTTTCACGCGTGCTGACCGATAACGGCTCCTGCTACCGCTCACGCCTGTTCAACGACACACTCGGCAAGCACGTCGCGCACAAGTTCACCCGGCCGTATCGACCTCAGACCAATGGGAAGATCGAGCGCTTCCACCGCACTCTCGCGTTCGAATGGGCCTACGCCCGGCACTACGGCTCAGAAGCCGAGCGCGCCGCCGCTTACCCGGCCTGGCTCCATGAGTACAATCATCACAGACCCCATACCGGCATCGGCGGCAAATCACCCATCGACCGCGTACACAACGTCCATGGGAAGAACAGCTAGCGCAGCCGCGGCACCGCGGAGAGCAGGCGCTGGGTGTAGGGGTGCTGCGGATTGGCGAACACCTCGGCGGTGGGTCCGCTCTCCACGAACCGGCCTGGTACATCACCGCCACCTGATCGCTCATGTGCTCGATCACCGACAGGTCATGGCTGATGAACAGGTAACTGGTCCCGGTCTGGACCTGCAGTTCATCCAGCAGGTCCAGCACCGTGGCCTGGATGGACACGTCCAGCGCGGAGACCGGTTCGTCCAGCACCAGCACCGCGGGCCTGGGGGCC
>NZ_BAXF01000195.1:0-3903 GCF_001310435.1 Arthrobacter sp. JCM 19049
TTCAGCCGCTCCTCGCGCTTCATTCTCCCTGGTTCCTCCTGCCGCCCTGCCTGCATCGGGCGCCGCTGCCGCCCCCGGCGGGGACACGCGCCCGTTGATAAGTCAACACCGCACCGGCGCGAAGTGCCAAAAGCGCGGCGCCGCGCCGGTCACGCTACTTCACGGCACCGGCCGCCAACCCGCCGATCAGCCGCTTTTCAATCAGCGCGAACAGGATGATCACCGGCACGATCGCCACGATCGAAACCCCGAACACGTACTGCCAGGCGGTGGCGTACTGCCCGATGAACTTGGTCAGCGCCACGCTCAGCGGCTGGTTCTCGGCGGTGGACAGGATCACCAGGGAGGCGGCGAATTCATTCCAGCAGGAAATGAACGTGAAGATCACCGCGGTCACGATCCCGGGCCACACCAGCGGCAGGTTGATGGTGAACAGCACCCGCAGCTTCCCGGCCCCGTCAATCTGCGCCGCCTCGTCAATGGAACGGGGCACCGAGGCGAAGAAGGAGTGCATGATCCACACCGCGAACGCCAGGTTGAACGCGGCGTTGATCAGGATCATCGCCAGCCACGTGTCGTGGATGTTCCAGGCCAGCATCTGCTTGAACAATCCCGCGGTGAGCACCGCCGGCTGCAGCATCTGGGTGACGATCACCAGGAACATGAACACCATCTTGCCCGGGAACTTGAACCGGGCGGTGAAGTACGCGGCCGGGGTCGCCACCAGCAGCACCAGCAGGGTCGCAAACACCGAGATCACGATCGTGGAAACCAGGTTGTAGGGCACCGGGGTCTCCGGGGTGTCCCACATCGAGGCGTAGTTCGACCACTGCGCCCCGGCCTGGGGCAGGTAGGAGGGCGGGATGGAGAGGATCTCGCTCTGGGTCTTCAGCGAACCGATGAACATGGTCGCGTACGGGATCAGGAACAGGGCCGCGATCAGCAGCCCCACGACCATGCGGGTGATGACCACCTTGCGCGGCGCGCGGTCCGCGGTGTCCAGCAGTGCCACCTCAGACCTCCTTCATGGGCTTGACGGTCTTGACGTAGATCGCCACGATGAGCACCACCACCGCGAAGTTCACGACCGACAGGGCCGAGGAGATGTCCAGGCGCCGGTCGAACTGCAGCACCTTGAAGATGTAGGTCATCAGGGTGTCGGCGTTCGTTCCGGGGATCGAACCGGTCATCACCTTCAGGATCGGCAGGTTGTTGAACACGTTGATGATGTTAATCAGCACCGAGACCGCCAGCGCGGAACGCAGCTGGGGCAGGATGATGAACAGGTAGGTCTGCCAGCGCCCGGCCCCATCCACGCGGGCCGCCTCGAGCGTCTCCTGGGGGATTGACTGCAGCCCGGCCAGCAGCGTGTAGGTGGTGAACGGGATCGACACGAAGATCGCCACGATCACCGAGACGAACATCGCCGACACCGCGGACTTCGTCCAGCCGAACCCCTCATCCAGGACCCCCACGTCCATCAGGAACTTGTTGAAGATCCCGTAGTTCGGGTCCAGGCCGTAGTAGAACACGGTGGTGGTCATGACCACCGACGCCGCCCAGGGCACGATCACGGCCATGCGCACGATCGTTCGTCCCGGGAACGGCTTGTTCAGGAACTGGGCCAGTGCCAGGGAGAACAGCACGGTGATTCCCACGACGGAAACCACCCACACGAAGGTGTTCAGCAGGATTCGCGGCAACGCCGGGTCCTGGAAGACGGTCACGAAGTTTGCCAGCCCCACCGAATGCAGGTCCGTGCCGACCTGGGAGATCTTGCGGGTGGAGTTGAAGATCATGTAGCCGGCCGGGAAGGCGACCATGGCCAGGATCAGCAGCAGCGCCGGGCCGATCCACGGCAGTGAGCTGAAGAAGGACTGGTTCCCACTGGTGGGCCGGCGTTTGGCCGGCTCAACCGCAGTGAGCACGGGTGGTGCACTCATGGTTAGCTCCTTGGTCCCCTCCGCCGGCGCCTGGCAGCCGGGGCGGTGCAGCGGGCGGTGGCGGTTGCCGATGCCGGTAGGGCGGGCCGGTGGCGGGATGGGGAATCGACAATGGCGGAGGCCTGGTGTTGCGAGCGCCGGGACTCGCATGGATCGGTGTGGTTTGCCGCCGGTTAGCGTGCAGCGTCGGCCTTGGCCTGGATCGACTTCAACACGTCCTCGGCCGACTTGCCGGTTCCCAGTTCACCCATCAGGACTTGAACGCACCGTCGGTGGCGTTCCAGGCCGGGTTGGTGGTCGGGTAGAACACGGCGTTGGGCAGCAGGTCCAGGAACGGCTTGAGCGTTTCATCCCCGGCCATGGCCTCGGACCCCGACTTCGTGGTGGGCAGGAAGCCCTCGGTGGAGACCCAGTCGGTGTAGACCTCGGAGGAGAAGAAGTAGTCCATGAACTCGCCTACCGCTTCCTTCTTCGCCTCATCGGCGCTGAAGGACATCAGCCGGTCGGCCACGCCCAGGGTGGCCGGGTCCCCGGTCTTGGTGGCCACCGGCGCGATGCCGTAGTTCAGGTCCGGGTTCTCGTCCTCGATCTGGCCCACGGTCTGCGGCAGGCCGTAGGCGAAGCCGATCTTGCCCTGGATGAAGGTGTTGAGCATTGGGGTGCGCTGGGTGGCGCCCGGGTCCTTCTGCGTTACCCCGTCATCGATCATCTTCTTCATGAACTGCGCGGCTTCCAGGTTGGCCGGGGTGTCGACCTGGATCTGTTCGTCGGTGCCGAAGTTGCCGCCGTTGCCGGCGAACCAGATCAGGCTCTCGCCCTGGGCCTCTTCACTGCCCAGCGGCATGCCGTAGCCCGAGGCCTTGGTCTTTTCGCTGATCTTCTTGGACGCCTCATGCAGTTCATCCCAGGTGCCGGGCACCTGGGAAACCCCGGCCTCCTCCATCAGGTCCTTGTTGTAGAACACGCGCGGGCCGAGGCAATCAGCGGCAGCCCGTACTGGGTGCCCTCGTACTTTTCGGCCTCGGCGAAGCTTTCCTGGAAGTCGGCCAGGGTCTCCTGCGAGGCGATATCGCTGGCCGGGGCCAGCAGTTCCTCGGCGGCGAATTCGGCGAATGCTCCGCCGTTGTAGATATCCGGCGCCTGGTTGCCTGCAGCTTGGTCTTCAGCACGCTTTCGATGTTTTCCCAGGACTGCACCTCGAGGTTCACGGTGATGTTCTCGTGTTCGGCTTCGAAGTCCTTGATGACCCCTTCCCACAGGCCCTTGGTGCCGGTGGAGTAGGTCGGGACCAGCATCTGCAGGGTCACGGCCTCCCCGCCCTCGCCCCCGCCGCCTTCGGCGGGCTTGTCGGAAAATCCGCAGCTGCTCAGGGCCAGGGCCCCGATGGCAGACAAAGCCAGCAGTGTTGTCCGTTTGGTGCGTTTCATTGCCAGTCCCCTACGATGCAAGTGAGTGATTCTAGATTTTTTGTAGTGAAATAAATCAGTAAAAATCAGGTTACTCACGATTATGAGATGTTATCTATCTCACGTCAAGGGTTCGGTGTTCCATTCCGCAACTGGCGCACCAAAGAATCAGAACTGCTCACGCGCCCGCGAAGAGGCGCAGCAGCCGGGCAGCTTCCCCGGACAACGCCGAGCGTCCCGCCGCCAGGTACTTGCGCGAATCGACCCCGGCGGGGTTCTCATCCAGCCACTGGCGCACCGCTCGGGTGAAGAAGCCGTTCAGGTGCGTGGAGACGTTGATCTTGCGCAGCCCGGCGCGGATGCCCTCCTGCAGGACGGCATCGGGCACTCCGGAGGAGCCATGCAGGACCAGCGGAACCTCCAGGTGCCGCGCCAGCCGGTCGATGAGCTCCAAGTCCAGGTTGGCGCTGCGTTCGGTCATGGCGTGCGAGATCCCACGGCCACCGCCAGGGCGTTGACCCCGGTGCGCTGCACGAACAGCGCGGCCTCCTGCG
>NZ_BAXF01000196.1:0-3868 GCF_001310435.1 Arthrobacter sp. JCM 19049
GCCGCGGCTCCGGGTTCCGGGGCGGTCGAGGTTTCCACGAGCAGCGCGGCGGCGATGGCATCAAAGGCACCGAGCGCGGCGAAGAGCTTGGCCGGTTCCTGCGGCAGCGGCCAACTGGAGAGCTTGACGGCCACGACTTCGGCCGGACGGTTGATGTAGACCAGCTGGCCGTGGATCCCCATGCACAGGAACACGTCATTGCCCGGGTAGGGGAACCAGAGCTGGTTGCGGTACATGCCGCCGGGCATCCGGTAGTCGCCGGGGCTGGTGGCAAAAGCGTCCCGTGAATCCGGTGCCCCCTCTAGGGTTTCGGCCATCCACGTCGAGGAGAGCACCCGTTGCCCGCTCAGGGAGACACCGTCGTTCAGCAGCATGGACCCGAAGCGGGCCATGTCCCGCAGGCTGGCGCTGATCCCCCCGTCAAAGGTGCCGGTCCCGAACTGGTCAATGTCAAGGACGGCGTCCGCCTCGGCGCCGATCTTGCCCCAGAGCACCGCGGACATCAGCTGCGCCATGGGTTGCCCGGCGGCGGCCTCGCACACCCAGCCCAGCATGTCGGTTTCGCAGGAACGGTATTCAAAGAATCCGCCGTGCGCGGTCTTGCGCTGCAGCGTCTTCAGGAAGGGGTACATTCCCGTGGGCCCCGGTGCGAGGGTGGGGGCCCAGCCAATGGCCTGCTCCAACAGCCTGATGCCCGAGAGCGGGTCCAGGTAGTTCTCGGAGAAGTTGATGCCCGAACGCATGTCCAGCAGGTGGCGGACCGTCGCCCCGGCGTACCCGGTGCCCTCCAGTTCGGGAAGATAGTCGGTGAGCTGGCCATCGGTATCCAACGTCCCGGCGTCGCAGAGCGCGCCGGCCACAACCCCGATCAGGGACTTGCTCACCGACATCAGCAGGTGGACCGAGTCTGCGTTCATCTGCCCGAAATACTGTTCGGTGAGCACCTGGCCGCGGTGCAGCAGCATCCACCCGTCGGTGTTGGTCGAAGCCATGACCGCTCCCACGCTGACCGGCGCCTGTCCGGGCACGGTGCCCGGAACCAGCACCGAATCCAGGTCACGGTGCGCGGCCGGCAGCTCGGCCACCGGCCCGGACCCCCGTGCGATGGACGCGGTGGGCAGGAAGTCGGCCATGTGCTGGAAGGACCAGTGCAGGTTCTGCGGCTGCTTCCAGTTCGTGACGTCCACCATCACCGCATTGCCCTGTTGATCCATGGCGTCCATGGCAGTTCCTTCCCAAGAAAATGTCGCTGTACCCATACCGTGTTGCTCCGATAGTACGACGGAGACTACCACTGCCCAGGTGATTGCCGGGCGCTTCTGCCAGTCCCCCATCAGGCTGGTGCCCAGAACCGTGGCGGGGCCACGCCCATGCACCCACTGCATGGGCGTGTAGCAGTACTGGCCGAAAGGCGGGTGAGTCACACAGAAACCTATGAATGATCCAGATTTTTCCTGCTATTCGCTGAAAACTTCGCTTTCGCTTATGCGCTGGCCCACAGGAAGGAATACGGTAAGAACAGACTATTCTCCGTCGGCGACCCTGCGGAACCGGCGACCATTTTTCGGTGCGGGCCCCAAAGGGTCCGCGTCGGCACGACACGAAGGCTTGATATTGAACGGCAACGCAACGTTTAGGCATCACAACGTGGCCCTTTTGGCCGTCAATAGGGTGCAGGCACCGGTGGTGCTCAGCTCCGCCGAATTCGACGAGCGACTGGCCCCCAGCCTGAAACGTTTGCGACTGTCCAAGAAACTGCTCGAACGCGCCTCCGGGGTGAAGGAACGCCGCTGGTGGTCCGAGGGCACCGGTTTTGACGACGCCGCGGTGGAAGCCGGCGGCAAGGCCATGGCCGAAGCCGGCATCGAGCCGGGCAGATCGGCCTGCTGATCAACACGTCGGTGACTCGGCGCAACCTGGAACCCTCGGTGGCCTCCAAGATCCACCACGACCTGGGGCTGCCCTCCTCGGCGATGAACTTCGACGTGGCCAACGCCTGCCTCGGGTTCGTCAACGGCATGTCCCTGGCGGCGAACATGATCGACTCCGGACAGATCAAGTACGCGCTGATCGTGGCCGGGGAAGACGCCCAGCCCACCCAGGAAACCACGTTCCAGCGGCTGAATGCGGAAAACTCCACCCGCGAAGACTACCTGCGCGAATTCGCCACCCTCACCCTGGGGTCGGGGGCCGCCGCCGCAGTGGTGGGCCCCGCCGACGAACACCCCGGCGGCCACCGAATCGTGGGCGGAGTCTCCCGAGCCGGCACCCAGCACCACGAATTGTGCGTCGGCGGGCCGGCCGGCATGTACACCGACACCAAGGGGCTGCTGGATAACGGGCTGGACCTGGTGGTCAACGCCTGGCAAGAGGCGCACCAGTCCGGCTGGGATTGGCGTTCAATGGACCGTTACGTCACCCACCAGGTCTCCAAGTCCTACACCAACGCCATCATCAAGCGGTGGGCCTGATCCGTGACCGGGTGCCGGTCACCTTCCCCAAGTGGGGCAATGTCGGCCCGGCCTCGCTGCCGATGACCCTGTCGCAGGAAGCCGAAACCCTCAAGCCCGGCGACCGCGTGCTGTGCATGGGCGTGGGCTCGGGACTGAACACCACCATGATGGAGCTGGCTTGGTAACTGAGATTTTTCCCGGTGTCGCTGCACGGTACTCGGGCTATCTCGAAGTGCCCTCCACCTCCGCGGTGGATCCGGCCGGCACCACCCACCGGTGGCACCTGCTGGACAACCATGGCGAACTGGAAGAACGCGGAATCAGCCCCGTGGGCACCTTGCTGTGCGTGCACGGCAACCCCACCTGGTCCTACCTGTGGCGCGAGCTGCTCAACCACGTCTCGGCCCACGCCCTGCCCTGGCGGGTGGTCGCAGTGGACCAGCTGGACATGGGCTTCTCCCCGCGCACCGGTCCTGCGTCGGTTGGCCGACCGGGTCAACGACCTCGGGGATCTGACCGCTGCCCTGGGCTTGGACGGCCCGGTCATCACGGTGGGACACGACTGGGGCGGCATCATTTCCCTGGGCTGGGCCTTGGAACACCAGCAGCAGCTGGCCGGGTGGTGCTGACCAACACCGCGGTGCACCCTGCGGGGTTCCAGATGCCTGCCGCGCTGCGCCTTGCCTCCCACCCGGCCGTGCACGGCTGGGGAACCAAGAGCACCGACGCGTTCCTGCGGGTAACCCATTCGCTGGCCCACCCCAAACTGGATCCCGGTACCCGTGAGGCGTTCATGGCACCGTACACCAGCGCCGAACGGCGCGATGGGGTGGCGAACTTCGTTGCCGACATCCCCTTCGCCCCGGACCACCCCAGCCGCTCCACCTTGGAGTCCATTGCCGAATCCCTTCGCACGCTCTTCGTTCCGGCCCTGCTGCTGTGGGGGCCCAAGGACCCGGTCTTCTCCGACCGCTACCTGCGGGACTTGATGTCCCGGCTCCCCCACGCCCAGGTACACCGCTTCGAAAGCGCGGGACACCTGCTGCCCGAGGACCGCGACATCGCCACCCCCATCTTCGACTGGCTGGACAAGCAGAACCGGCAGGACGGGCCTGCGGGGCGTGCCGAACCGCTGAACGGCTACCGGCCCATGCTGGCCGAACTGGATGCCCGCACCCACGACAACACCGCGGCAGTGGTGGACGTCAGCCCACCACGCACCCTGTCCTGGTCGGACCTGGGCCACCGGGTGAACACCCTGGCCGCCGGGCTGGCCAGCATCGGGGTTCGCTCGGGCAGCCGGGTCAACCTGCTGGTGCCCCCGGGCATCGAACTGACTCCCTGATCTACGCCTGCCTGCGGCTGGGCGCGGTGATCGTGGTCGCCGATGCCGGTTTGGGAACCAAGGGGCTGGG
>NZ_BAXF01000197.1:0-3860 GCF_001310435.1 Arthrobacter sp. JCM 19049
TGGGCGGCGGGCTCCTCCGCCGGCTGCGGCTCGGGCAGGAAGTCCGCGCACCACTGGCCCAGGGTCTCAATGGCGGCCAGGTCCAGGGCATAGATGCGGCGCTGACCCTGGGCGGTCATGCTCACCAGCGACGCCTCGCGCAGCACCTTCAGGTGCTTGGACACGGTGGGCTGGGAGATCTGCAGGCGCTCGACCAGCATCCCCACGGCCAGGGCCTCGTCCTTCAGTTCCTCCATGATGCGCCGCCGGGTCGGTTCGGCCAGCGCTGCGAACAGTTCATCAATAGCCACAGACATAACCCTAGCGGCATATAGGGCGTTTTGCCGGTAGCCGGTGCCGGGGCGGGGCTAGTCGAACCAGGGTCCAGTCCGTAGAGCGGGAAGACTTCCTTGCGGGTGGCGATGATGGAACGGTCCACCGGGTCGGCCGGGTCGTAGCCGATCTCCCAGTTGCGCCACCACAGTTCCGCGTCGTCCCCCATCAGGTACGGCATCGCCTTGCCGTAGGTTTCCAGCACGTAGCGCCGGAAGGTCTCGGGCACATAGGTGCGCAGCGGCACCGGCTTGTCCGCGGCAATCGCGATCAGGTGGCTCCAGGTCCGCGGCACCACGGCGGTGACGTTGTACCCGCCCCCACCGGTGGCGATCCACCGGCCCTCGCAGACCTCATCCGCCAGCTGGGAGATATCCAGCGCCACCTGGCGTTGGGCATCAACGGAGAGCTTCAGGTTGGTCAGGTCATCGTCCCGGTGCGAGTCGCAGCCGTGCTGGGAGACGATCACCTCGGGTTCAAAGGCCTTCACCAGCTGCGGCACCACCGCATGGTAGGCCCGCATCCAGCCGGCGTCCCCGGTCATCGCCGGCAGCGCCAGGTTCACCGCACTGCCACGCGCCCGCTCCCCGCCGATCTCGTTGGCGAACCCAGTGCCGGGAAACAGGCTCATCCCGGATTCGTGGATGGAGATGGTCAGCACCCGCTCCTCATCCCAGAACAGGGATTCGGTGCCGTCCCCGTGGTGCGCGTCCACGTCGATGTAGCACACCCGCTGCACCCCCTGATCCAGCAGGTACTGGATGGCGGCGGCCGCATCGTTGTAGATGCAAAACCCACTGGCCTTCTCCCGCGCCGCATGGTGCATCCCGCCGGCGAAGTTCACCGCCCGCACCGCCTTTTGCTGCACGATGGCCTCGGCGGCAACCAGGGAGCCGCCAAAGAGCCGGGCGCTGGCCTCGTGCATGCCGGCGAACGCCGGATCATCCTCCGTGCCCAGCCCGTAGTCCGGGGCCTGGATGGTGGGGTCCTGGCTGACCCTGCGCACCTGGTCCAGGTAGTCCTGCGAATGCACGGTGAGCAGTTCGCTGTCCGCGGCAACGGTGGGCGGTGCCACCTCCAGGTTCGCCCCGCGCATCACCCCCAGCTCCTGGCTCAGGCGCATGGTCAGCTCCAGGCGGGAGGGATGCATGGGGTGGTAGTCGCTGAACTTGTACTGCAGGTACTTTTCATCCCAGACCACCAGTGTCGGGCGCGGAGCACGTTGAGGTTGTAGCACGTCTTCTACGCTACCGGATTGTGACCGAACTCAATGCGTCGGCTCACATTTGTGCCCCAGTGCCACCTTGGCGCCGCGTGCGCCTGCGCGCAGGCGGTGCGGGGCGTAGATTACTCTGAAGAGTCAGTACTTCTATCCCCACTTCTTTCCCGCAGGAGAGGCATCGATGAGCGACCCCATGCAGCAGCGCCCCAGCGGGCCCGCTGACAGCTTGTGGTTACGCAAACGCAAGCAGCTGTTGCGCGTCAAGGCGGCACTGTCCGACTTCACCGCCCGCTCCCCCGCCCGGCTGGCCCTAGGCGCGTTCCTGCTGGTGATCACCCTGTTCACCGCGCTGCTCTCCGCGCCCTTCGCCTCGGCCAGCGGCGAACCCACCGCGCTGCACGACGCGCTGTTCACGGCCGTCTCCGCGGTGTGCGTGACCGGTCTGACCACGGTGAGCACCGCGGTGCACTGGTCGTTCTTTGGCCAGCTGATTCTTCTGGTGGCGATGTTCATTGGCGGGTTGGGGATCCTCACGATCGCTCCCTGCTCTCCCTGGCGGTGTCCAAGCGCCTGGCGTGCGCGGGAAGCTGGTGGCGCAAAGTTCGATGAACACGGCCGCGACCTCCACCCTGGGTGAGGTTGGTTCGCTGCTGCGCGTGGTGATCCTGACCGCGATCACTCTGCAGGGCCTGCTCTCGCTGCTGCTGATTCCACGCTTCTACGTGCTGGGTGAAAGCCCGCTCTCGGCGATCTGGCACGGGGTGTTCTACGCCGTCTCGGCGTTTAACAATGTGGGCTTCACCCCGCACTCCAATGGGCTGGTGCCCTATGAGATGGACCTGTGGATCCTGATCCCGCTGATGCTCGGGGTGTTCGTCGGTTCGCTGGGCTTCCCGGTGATCATGGTGTTGGCCGCGCACCGGTTGAACCACCGGCGCTGGACGCTGCATGCGAAGCTGACGCTGCTGACCACCACGATCCTGTTGCTGAGCGGCACCGTGCTGTGGCTGCTCTTTGAATGGAACAATCAGCGCACCATCGGCGGGGAGGATGTCGGGGAGAAGATCGTCAATGCGCTCTTCGCCTCGGTGATGATGCGTTCGGGCGGGATGAACCTGGTGGAGCCCTCCGACATGCAGCCGGTGACGGTGCTGCTGACCGATGCGCTGATGTTCGCCGGCGGAGGCTCGGCCTCCACCGCCGGCGGCATCAAGGTCACCACCATTGCGGTGATGTTCCTGGCGATCTTCGCGAGGTGCGCGGCGACAAGGAGGTGCGCGCCTTTGGCCGCCGCCTGCCCGAGAGCACCATGCGCGTGGCGATATCGGTGGTCGTGCTCGGTGCCACGCTGGTGGCGGTGGCGGTGGGGGCGCTGCTGGTCATTGATGACACGCTCTCCTTCCAGCGGGCGCTGTTCGAATCAATCTCCGCTTTTGGCACCGTGGGGCTGAGCATGAATGTTTCGGCCGAACTGCCCCCGGAGGGCAAGTACGTGCTCTCGGCGCTGATGTTCGCCGGGCGCATCGGTAGCATTACCTTGGCAAGCGCGCTGACCATGCGCCAGCGCGATACCCTGTACCAGTTCCCGGAAGAGAGGCCGATCATTGGCTGATAGATCTATTTCGCACAATGCTCCGGTCCTGGTGATCGGGCTGGGCCGTTTCGGCATCGCGGTGGCCGAGCAGCTGGTCAAGCAGGGCCGTGAGGTCCTGGCCATTGAACGTGACCCCGAACTGGTGCAGAAGTGGGCCAGTTCGCTGACCCACGTGGTGGCCGCGGACGCCACGAACATCGACGCGCTGCGCCAGTTGGGCGCCCAGGAATTCTCCTCCGCCGTGGTCGGGGTGGGCACCTCCATCGAGTCCTCTGTGCTGATCACCGTGAACCTGGTGGATCTGGGGATCGAGCACCTGTGGGTCAAGGCGATCACCCCGGCCCACGGCAAGATCCTCACCCGGATCGGGGCGAACCACGTGATCTACCCGGAAGCGGACGCCGGGGTGCGCGCCGCCCACCTGGTGGGCGGGCGGATGCTGGACTTCATCGAATTCGATGACGGGTTCGCGATCGTGAAGATGTACCCGCCGAAGGAAACCCAGGGCTTCACCCTGGCCGAATCCAATGTGCGTTCCAAGTACGGGGTGACGATTGTGGGGGTGAAGTCCCCCGGCGAGGACTTCACCTACGCCGTGCCCGATACGGTGGTCACCCGCCGTGACGTGCTGATCGTCTCCGGCCACGTGGATCTGCTCGAGCGCTTCGCCTCCCGCCCCTAGCCGGGCCCGGACGCCCAAAGACCACGGCCGGCGGCCTGGACTCGGGTTCG
>NZ_BAXF01000198.1:0-3849 GCF_001310435.1 Arthrobacter sp. JCM 19049
GCCGTGGGCCATCGAGCCCAGGTGCACCAGCTGCCAGCTGGTGGGCACCCCGTCGCGGGCGTCGACCGCGTACTGGCACATCGGGGCCAGCACCACGCGGTTGCGCAGCTCAAGGCCCTGCCCGTCGCGGGTGGGAATGGTGATGGGGGTAAAGAGTTTGCTTTGCGCCATGCTAGGTGTGACACCGCGGCCGGCGGGATTATTCCGTCCCGCACGCGCTCGGTGCCCAAATGTTGGCGGTGTCACACCCCGGCGCCGCTACATCCCGCCGAAGTTTTGCACCACGCTCATGGCGACGCTGAAGTACACGACCAGTCCGGCCGCGTCGACGAACGTGGAGATGAACGGGTTGGAGAACACCGCCGGATCCACCCGCAGCAGCTTGCCGATGATCGGCATGATCCCGCCCACGGCCGCGGCGATCGTGCACAACGCCACCAGGGTGATGCCGATGGTCACCGCCACCTGCAGGTCAAAGACCAGGCTGGCGATCAGCAGCGCCAGCGAGCCCAGGCACAACCCCAGGATCCCGCCCACGCGCACCTCGCGCAGCAGCACCCGGCCCAGGTCCGCCACCCGGATGTCCCCAACCGCCAGGGCGCGGGTCACGGTGGTGGCCGCCTGGTTGCCGGTGTTCCCGCCGATGCCCACCACCAGCGGGATGAACAGGCTGAGCACCACCATGGACTCCAGGGTCTCCTCGAAGCTGGAGAGCACCTGCACGGTCAGGGTCGCGCCGATGCCCAGCACCAGCAGCCACACCAGCCGGGACTTGACCAGTGAGCGGATCGGGGTGGTCAGGTAGGGGCGGCGCAGCGGTTCGGTGCCGGCTCCGCGCGCCGAACGCTCCTCTTCCTCCAGGTCGATCAGCCGGATGGCATCGTCGATGGTCAGCACCCCCACGACCCGTTCCTCCAGGTCGAGCACGGGCATGACCATCACCCGGGTGTCGATGGTGCGCCGCGCAGCGACCGCCACCGGTTCGTTCGCGGTGGCGGTGTAGGGCTCGCTGGCCAGTTCGCCGACCAGCTGCTCATCATCCGCCCCCATCAGTTCACGCAGGCTGACCACCCCGACCAGGCGCCGCGCGCCGTCGGTGATCAGCACGGTGTAGATGCTTTCCACATCGTCCATGACCCGGTGGATGCGCCGCATCGTCTGGGCGACGCTGAGACCGGGGTGGGTGGTGACGAAGTTCGGCTCATCACGTGGCCCACCACCCGGAGGAGTAGCCCAGCAGCACATTGGTTTCACGCCGTTCACGCTCCCCCAGGCCCTGCAGCAGTTTCGCGGCGACCTGGGCGGGAAGCTCATCCAGCAGCGCCACCCGGTCATCGGGGTCCATCGCGGCAAAGACCTCGGTGACCGGGTGGCCCTGCATGGCCTCGAGCAGTTCGGCCTGCACGGGGGCGTCGAGCATCTCGAAGACGTCCATGGCCCGGTCCTTGTGCAGCATCCGGTAGGCGATCGCCGAGTCCTTCAGCGGCAGGCTTTCCAGGTGCTCAAGCACCTCGGGGACCTCCAGGCGTCCAGCACCCGGGACAGTTCGGCCATGTCGCGCTCGTCAATGGCGCGACGGATCATACGGGAAGTAGTTGAGAAATCTACCTTGTCGGTGGTGTTCACTGACATCAGTCCAAACACGGTTCAGGGGCGCGCCGAGACCCGCCCTTCCGCAGATTTCCGCGGGCTTCTGCAGGAAGCCCGGAACGAAGCCCGCTTCTTGGATGCGGGGATAAATCTACTGGTCAGGCAGCTGGCGCGCTGGCGAATGGGGTCATGGTCGCGAGACCCCCGTGCATGACTGAGTACTTCCGGGCTAGCGGACCAGGAACAAAGAGGGAACGGAGGTTCGCGTGGTGGTAGATCGACTCGGTCCGTCTTCCATGCGGTTCACCTCCTGGATTGGTCGGGGATCGGCACCCCGGAACGTATCCTTACCACTTAGTTCTATCACCGAACGGTTGCTTTCCCGAATCGGTGCCGCGAATCTCACAGCCCGTGACGCCCCGGCAGGGCCGCATTCGGTGGAACGCTGCCAGGCATCGAACGATGCCGGGTGAGCGCTTTAAAGGTGTGTCCCCACTAATGACGGCGCGGTCAAGGGGTGTTTCTCCAGTCCCGGGGCTCACCGCGTTAAATGGCAACGGGTGGCGGAGCATTCCGCCACCGTTGGGTGTCCGCGGCCGCCGACGGTGCTGCCGCCGCGGCTCAGGCGTCGGCGATCAGCATTCGACGACGTTGACGGCCAGGCCGCCCATCGCGGTTTCCTTGTACTTGTCGCTCATGTCCTTGCCGGTTTCGCGCATCGTGATGATCACTTCGTCCAGCGTCACGTGATGCTGCCCGTCGCCCATCAGGGCCATCTTCGCGGCGTTCACCGCCTTGGAGGCGGCGATCGCGTTGCGTTCGATGCACGGTATCTGCACCAGTCCCCCGATCGGTCGCAGGTCAGACCAAGGTTGTGTTCCATGGCGATCTCCGCGGCGTTCTCCACCTGGGCGGGGGTGCCGCCCAGCACCTCCGCCAGGCCGCCGGCGGCCATGGAGGAAGCGAACCGACCTCACCCTGGCAGCCGACCTCTGCCCCGGAGATGGAGGCCTGCTCCTTGTAGAGCACGCCGATGGCCCCGGCGGTGAGCAGGAACTTGACCACGGCCTCGTGCTTTTCCTCCTCGTTCCAGAACTTGGCGCCCGGAGCGTAATGGGTGGCGTAGAACAGGACGGCTGGGATGATGCCGGCGGCCCCGTTGGTCGGGGCGGTGACCACCCGGCCACCGGAGGCGTTTTCCTCGTTGACGGCCAGCGCCACGAGTTGATCCACTCCTGCCAGTAGACCGGGTCGCGGTCCTTGTCCTCCTTGCGCAGCCGGGCATGCCATTCCGGCGCGCGGCGGCGGACGTTCAGCCCACCGGGCAGCACCCCGGTGCGTTCCAGCGCCGAGTCCTTGCACTGTTCCATGACGTTGTAGATGTGCACCAGCCGGAGTAGATTTCCTCCCGGGTGCGCCAGGTTTCCTCGTTGGCGAGCATGATCTGGGCGATCGACTTGCCGGTCTCGGCGCAGTAGTCCAGCAGCTGCGCGGCGGTGGTGAACGGGTAGGGCTGGGCCTTGACCTTTTCCTCGAGGTTTTTCTCGATCCGTTCCTCGGCGCCGTCCTTGACGATGAACCCGCCGCCCACCGAGTAGAAGGTCTCCTCCAGCAGCGTTTCACCGCTGGCGTCCAGCGCCGCGAACTTCACGCCGTTGGTGTGCCGGGGCAGGATGGTCAGCGGGTGTTGGATCATGTCGGGCACCGAGTAGGTGATGTCCTTGCGGGAGCGAGCTGCTCGGCCAGTCGCAGCGGTGCGCCGGATTCGATGTCGGCCAGGCGCTCATCGACCTGTGCGGGCAGGATGCTTTCCGGCTCGTAGCCCTCCAGCCCCAGCAGGATGGCGGTGAAGGTGCCGTGTCCCCGCCCGGTGGCAGCCAGCGAACCGTAGACATCAACCCGCACGGTTTCCAGCTGCTCCAGGTATCCCTTGTTCACGACATGGGAGATAAAGGCATGGGCCGCGCGCATCGGGCCCACGGTGTGGCTGGATGAGGGCCGATACCCACAGAAAACAAATCAAAGACGCTGATTGCCATCGCAGATCACTTCCTTAGGTATAACGAGACCGGCCGGGCCGGCCCTAAAGTAGGTGCGGGTTCCAGGGCTCGGCCTGGAAGACCCGCGGTGTGGGAACGCGAAGTTCCCGTGATGACGAAGGGTCCGGAAAGTGCGTCCAGCGCACTTCCCGGACCCTCATCGGGTGTTACCGGGTGTTACTTGGACACCTTCGGCAGCTCCGGGTAGAGCGGGTGGGTC
>NZ_BAXF01000199.1:0-3832 GCF_001310435.1 Arthrobacter sp. JCM 19049
CGGGGCGGGCGGCATAAACCGGCGGCGGCCGCCGAAGACTATTATTCGGTGGCCGCCGCCGGTTAGTCAGGGTGGTGGCTACAGCCGGCCCTGCGCGATCGCCAGCATGCGGCGCAGCGGCTCGGCCGCACCCCACAGCAGCTGGTCACCCACGGTGAACGCGGAAATGTACTTCGGGCCCATCTCCAGCTTGCGGATGCGGCCCACCGGGATATCCAGGGTGCCGGAGGCCGCGACCGGAGTCAGCTGGCTCATGGTCGCCTCCTTCTGGTTGGGAACCACCTTGGCCCACTGGTTGTCCCCGTCAAGCAGGTTCTCGATTTCGCTGATGGACAGGTCTTCCTTCAGCTTCAGGGTCAAGGCCTGCGAGTGCGAGCGCATGGCGCCGATGCGCACGCACAACCCGTCCATGATGATGTGGCTGTCCCCGGAGGTCTGCAGGATCTTGTTCGTCTCCACCCCGGCCTTCCACTCCTCGCGCGACTGGCCGTTGCCCAGGTCCGCGTCAATCCAGGGAATCAGCGAACCGCCCAGCGGCACGCCGAACTGGGCCGCATCCAGGGATTCACGCTGGGTGGTCAGCACCTGGCGGTCGATTTCCAGGATGGCGCTGGCCGGGTCGGCCAGCTCGGCGTGAACCGAGGAGTTGATGTCGCCGAACTGGGTGAGCAGTTCGCGCATGTGCCGGGCGCCGCCGCCGGAGGCCGCCTGGTAGGTCATGGCCGTGCCCCACTCGACCAGGTTGTTGCGGAACAACCGCCCAGGCCCATCAGCATGCAGGAGACGGTGCAGTTGCCGCCCACGAAGTCCTTGGTGCCCGCGGCCAGGGAAGCGTCAATGACATTGCGGTTGACCGGGTCCAGCACGATCACCGAGTCGTCGTTCATCCGCAGCGCGCTGGCCGCGTCGATCCACAGCCCGTCCCAGCCGGCGGCACGCAGTTGCGGATGAACGGTGTTGGTGTAGTCCCCGCCCTGGGCGGTGACGATAATCGGCAGCTTGGCCAGGGCCTGGATGTCATAGGCGTCCTGGAGCTTGTCTGCGCCGGACGCAAAATCCGGTGCGTTGCCGCCGGGGTTCGAGGTGGAAAAGAACACCGGATCCAGGTTGGCGAAGTCGCCCTCCTCAACCATGCGCTGCATCAGCACGGAGCCGACCATGCCACGGTAACCAACAAAACCAACAGAAGAAGTCATGAATCCATGGTAGGGGTTTTGTCTTCGCCTGCCGCGATTCGTTACGGATATAACAACGCCGGCGCACCCTGGGGTGCGCCGGCGGATCAGCGGGTTATTCGGCCATCAGCCGCTTGCGGTTGGTGATCGCCCAGTAGGCCCCGAAAATGAAGAGCTGTGTGGGCACCAGCAGCAGGATCACACCGAAAATCCGGTGCCCGCCCAGCACCAGGAAGAAGCCGAGCACGGCCACCACCAGGGCCAGCAGCGGGAAAAGCATGTAGCCGATGATGAACAGGCCCTCGGGGCTCTTCTTCAGCGCGGCCAGGGATTCTTTCACTTGGTCAAGTCCTTCGTTCGTTGCCAGGATTCGAAACGGTACCCGGTGTTGGTCTTGGAGGTGTGCCAGCTCGGCCGGGTCGCTGAGGCTGCGGGTGAACTGCGCCCCCAGCTCAGGGGCCCGGGTGTCCCCGTCGAGGTTCAGGTCCAGTACGGTGATGATGGCGGTGTCGATCAGGTGCAGCGTTTCGGCGTACACCTTGCCGCCGCCGATGATCCAGATTTCCTCGCTGCCTGCCGCGCGCTCGGCCAGTTCCAGGGCCTGCTCCAGGCTGGAGGCCGGCTGTGCCCCGGCGGCGCGCAGCCTGTCATGGGCTGGCGCATCGGAGGTGAGCACGATGTTCGTGCGCCCGGGCAGGGGACGGAACTTTTCCGGGAAGGACTCCCAGGTCCGCCGGCCCATGATCACCGGGTGTCCTTCGGTGATGCGCTTGAAGTGGGCCAGGTCCTCGGGAACCTGCCAGGCATTGTGCCCGCATCCCCGATGACCCCGTCGGTGGTTTGCGCCCAGATGGCCCCGACCATCCGCTGTTCGGTGCCGCTGCGGTGGGTCGGGCTCATACGGCCACGCTGCCCTTGATGGTGGGGTGGTGCTGGTAGTTGTCCACGATGAAGTCCTCCAGCGTGTAGTCGAAGATCGAGTCCGGGGTGCGTGCGAAGCGCAGCTGCGGGTACGGGTAGGGGGTCCGGCCCAGCTGCTCACGCACCTGGTCCAGGTGGTTTGAGTAGATGTGCACATCCCCGCCGGTCCAGATGAATTCGCCGGGCCGCAGGCCCAGCTGCTGGGCCAGCATCAGGGTCAGCAGCGAGTAGGAGGCGATGTTGAACGGCACCCCCAGGAACATGTCGGCGCTGCGCTGATAGAGCTGGCAGGACAGTTTTCCGTCCGCCACATAGAACTGGAAGAACATGTGGCACGGGGGCAGCGCCATGTTGGAGATCTCGGCGACATTCCAGGCCGAGACGATGTGCCGACGCGAATCCGGGTTCTGGCTCAGCGACTGGACAACCTGGCTGATCTGGTCGATGTGCCCGCCGTCCGGGGTGGGCCAGGAGCGCCACTGCACCCCGTACACGGGGCCGAGTTCACCGTCCTGGTCGGCCCACTCGTTCCAGATGCGCACCCCCTGCTCCTGCAGCCAGGAAATGTTCGAGTCCCCGCGCAGGAACCACAGCAGCTCGGCGGCCACGGACTTGAAGTGCACCCGCTTGGTGGTGATCAGCGGGAAGGATTCGGACAAGTCGAAGCGGATCTGGCGCCCAAAGACGGACAGCGTGCCGGTGCCGGTGCGGTCTTCCTTGTGGGTGCCGTTTTCCAGCACTTCGCGCAGCAGATCTTCATAGGGGGTTGGGATGCTCACCCGATCAAGTCTAGGCGCAGCGCCAAGGTCGCGTACAGCGCGGGCCGGCGCGACCTTGCTGACATCCTCACGCGCCGGTCTACTGGCGGATGAGCATGTCCTGGTATTCCGGGTAGCGCTTGAGGTAGTCATCCACGTAGGTGCACTCGGAGATGATTTTCGCCCCCTCCTGGCGCAGCTGATCTAGCACCAGGGTCACCAGCGCCCGCGCGTAGCCGCGGCGGCCGAATTCCTCATTGACGATGGTGTGCTGCAAGGTCACCACGTCCCCGTCGCGGTGGTAGCCGATGAACCCCACATAGGTCGATCCGTGCCACAGCGAATAGCGTCCCCGGCCCGGCTCGTGATCCAGGCGCAATCCCTGGTGGACGATCTTTGCAAGCGGTTGCGCGGAATCCTGTGATGACATGGCACTCCTCTTTCCCATGGTGAGTTATCCCACTGTTCTCCTAGCCTAGTACGCGCCGCGAAGACAGTCCAAGACCGCGCAGCGGGCCAGCGTGCAGGCCAGGGCGGGAAGCGGGCCAGGGTGTGCCGCTAATCCGAGTACGGGGCGTGGATCTCAATGGAGACAATGCGTTCATGCGCCCCCACCGGCTGCTGCAGCACGATCATGCCCCCGGGCTGCAGGTAGGGGTCGGCCGTGGGCAGCAGCTTGCGCACCGCCTGGGAGGAGCGTGCGGAGAGCAGCGGCAGGATCAGCGGCAGGACCGGGCGGTGGGTGCACAGCACCTGGGAGCGGACCTTGTCCAGCAGCTTGGTCAGTGACTTGACCGTCTTTTCCGGTTTGCGCTGGGCGGCATGCTCCGTCATGGAGTTCACCAGCTTCGGCTTGATCTGGTGCTCGGTCACATAGGGGTGATGGACTGCACGCAGCGCACCCAGGGCTGGTGGCCACGTGCTGGGGCTTCCAGCAGTTCAGCAGCCGGGCCAGGGCCTGGGCCTGGCGCCGTCCGG
>NZ_BAXF01000200.1:0-3804 GCF_001310435.1 Arthrobacter sp. JCM 19049
ACCACCCGCAGCTGGTCGCCGGTGAGCAGGCGGCCACCACCGTGGCCGGGTATGAGCGTGCCGATGTGGTGCTCAACGGGATTACCGGGGCCATCGGGCTGAAGCCCACCCTGGCCGCACTTCAGGCCGGTCACCTGCTGGCGCTGGCCAACAAGGAATCCCTGATCATTGGCGGGCAGGTCGTCAAGGCCGCCGCCGCCCCAGGCAGATCGCCCCGGTGGACTCCGAACACTCCGCCCTGGCCCAGGCCCTGCGTTCGGGCACCCCCGATGAGGTGGCCAAGCTGATCGTCACCGCCTCCGGCGGACCGTTCGTCGGCTACAGCGTGAACAGCTGCGCGAGGTCAGCCCCGAGCAGGCGCTGGCGCACCCGACCTGGGACATGGGCCGGGTGGTCACCACGAACTCGGCGACCATGGTCAACAAGGCGCTGGAGGTCATCGAGGCGCACCTGCTCTTTGACGTACCGCTGGATCGGATCGAACCGGTTGTGCACCGCCAGTCGATCGTGCACTCAATGGTTCAGTTCATTGACGGTTCGGTGATCGCCCAGGCCTCCCCGCCGGACATGCGCCTGCCGATCGCGCTGGGCATGAACTGGCCGCACCGGGTTCCCGGGGCCGCGCAGGCCTGTGATTTCTCCACCGCCGCCAGCTGGACGTTCGAGCCGCTGGATGAGCAGGTGTTCACCGCGGTGCGCCTGGCCAAGCAGGCCGCGCAGGCCTCGGCCACGCACATGGCCGTGTACAACGCGGTGAACGAGGAAGCGGTGGACGCCTTCCACGACGGGCGCATCCGCTTCACCGACATCGTGGACACCATCGAACGGGCCTGGAGGCCTACCAGGCGCCGCAGCAGGCACCCAGCGCCGAGCTGGTGCTGGACACCGACCGCTGGGCGCGGTCCTTCGCCGGGAACTTCATCAAGGAGCTGGCATGAACACACTCATGTTCATTGGCGGGGTGCTGGTCATGGTGGTGGCGATCGCCGCCTCGATCGCCCTGCACGAGGTGGGGCACCTGCTGCCGGCCAAGAAGTTCGGGCTGCGGGTTCCGCAGTACATGATCGGCTTTGGCAAGACCCTGTTCTCCTTCAAGCGCGGGGAAACCGAGTATGGTCTCAAGGCGATCCCGCTGGGCGGCTACGTGTCCATGGTGGGCATGTACCGCCGCGCGCCCAGGCCGTGGCGGGCAAGAAGCCCGGGCTGATGACCCGCGCGTTCGGGCAGCTGATCGATGATGCCCGCTCCCAGGCCAACGAGCAGGTGGTGGACACCGACGCGGGCCGGATGTTCTACCAGCTGCCGATCCACAAGCGGATCATCATCATGCTCGGCGGTCCGCTGGTGAACCTGGTGATCGGCTTCGTGATGATTGCGATCGTGGTGATGGGTTTCGGAGTCTCCACCGCCACCACCACGGTGTCCGAGGTGTACCAGTGCATGGCCACCGCGCAGAACGCCGACGAGGCCCAGTGCGGTGCCAACGACCGGTCCGCCCCGGCCTACGCGGCCGGGCTGCGTCCGGGGGACACCATCACCTCGGTCAACGGCCAGCCGGTGGCCCACGATGAATGGTACGAGTTGACCGGAGTGATCCGCGAGCACCCGGGCCAGAGCATCGCCCTGGAGTATGAGCGGGACGGGACCAGCCACAGCACCACGCTGACCCCCTACCTGACCGAGCGTCCGCAGCTGGATCCCAACGGCTACCCGGTGAGCGGGGATGACGGCAAGGTGCTCACCGAGCAGGTGGGGTTCGTGGGGATGAGCTCCAGTGTCCAGAACCTGCCCCAGCCGCTCAGCGCGGTGCCGGCAGTGGTGGGCAACCAGCTGACGCAGATCGGCAACGTCATCCTGCACCTGCCCAGCGCCTGGTGGATGTGGCGCAGGCGGCCTTTGGCACCGAGGAACGCGACCCGAACGGGCCGGTGTCCGTGGTCGGGGTGGGCCGGATCGCCGGGGAAATCAACGCCTCGGACCAGTTGGGGCTGCAGGACAAGGTGGCCTCACTGATCTCGCTGATTGGCGGGCTGAACCTGGCGTTGTTCGCCTTCAACCTGATCCCGTTGCTGCCCCTGGATGGCGGGCACGTGGCCGGGGCGCTGTTCGAGGGCTCAAGCGCTTCTTCGCCCGGCTGCGCGGGCAGAAGGACGTGGCCCCGGTGGACACGCTGAAGCTGTTGCCGCTGACCTACGTGGTGGTGGTGGGCATGATGATCATGGGCGGGCTCTTAATATACGCGGACATCTTCAAACCCATCCAGATCTTCTAGGCGCCGTGCCGCTACGCTGAAACCATGAAAGTTTTTGCCGTTGAATACGTGTACGCCGAAGATTCCGAAGAACTGCGCAATGAGCACCGCCCGACCCACCGCGGGTACCTGTCCGAATTCCTTGAATCCGACGGTCCGGTGCAGCTGCTGGCCTCCGGGCCGTGCCCGATCACCGATGGGCGCTATTGATCATGCGGGCCGAGTCGGAAGAGGCGCTGCGCAAGGTGCTGGATGAGGATCCGTTCAACAAGACCGGCGCCCTGGACAAGACCGTGATCACCCAGTGGAATCCGGTCACCGGCCTGCTGAAGGAATACTCCTCGTAGGCCACAATCCTGCCTTTTCGGTGAACCGCTCGGTGCCTGGCGCACAGGTGCGGGAAATTCCCGGCCCATCAGCAATGGTGGGCCGGGAGTCCTGTTTTAACGCCCCCGCACCCCAGGGGGAACAGCCGATGCGGGTTAGGTGGGAAAACACCGTGAAATCCTCCCGGTGGTTGGCCGGGTCCGGGCTGCCCGGTAGCGTGCGGAGCACAGAAGGACGCACCGGCACCACCGGTGCGCCCCGGACCGACCGCGGAGGACCACCGGCCATGGCCACTGACATGCGCATCGATCAGGACAAACTGCATCAGTACCTCAGCGAGCACCTCTTGGGCTCCCGCTCCGGGCTCGAACACTTCAAGGCAGCCGTCGAAACATGGCAGGGCACGGCCAATGAACAGCGTCTGATCTCCCTGGAGAATCAGGTGCACGCCGACCAGGAGGACCTGAAGCGGATCATTGCCCAGCTGGGTTTCGAAGAGCACAAGGCCTTGAAGCTCTTTGCCCCTCTCGCCTGGGTCGTGGGGCGCTTTAACCCGTTCAACCCCTCCCGCATGCGACGGCTCTCGCTGGCCCAGGTGCAGCTGGATGTGCTGACCGGCCTGCTGAACGCCAAGCTGCGCATGTGGCGAACCCTGGAGCTGATGGTCCCCGAGGAGCCGCGGCTGGATCCGGAACTGCTGGCGGACCTGGCCCGGCGGGCCGAGGACCAGATCAGTCAACTGTGCGATATCAGCAACGACTCCTGGAAGGACCGCTTCATCGACAAGGGCTAGGCGCACAGCCGAGCAGGAAGCCGACCGTCCCGGCCAGGACGGTAAAGAACAGGAACAGGAGAGAACGAGCAATGGTGTTGCGTGCGAACGTGGTGGGTTCTGGACCCAATGGCCTGACCGCTGCGGCGGTGCTGGCCGAGCACGGGGTGCAGGTGCAGCTTTTCGAGCGCAACGCCGTGGTTGGCGGTGCCGCCGCCTCGGGCCACACCCTGGGTGATGATGTCACCGTCGACCTGGGCGCGGCGGCGCACCCCTTCGCCTACGGCAGCCCGGCATTCGCGCATCTGGGACTGACCGAGGCGGGGCTGGAGTGGGCGTTCCACGACTACCCGCTGGCCCACCCGCTGGACGGGGCCGACTCGGTGCTCCTGCACCGGGGCATGGAGGCAACGGTGCAGCAGTTCCCCCAGGATGCGCGGGCCTGGCGGGTACT
>NZ_BAXF01000201.1:0-3803 GCF_001310435.1 Arthrobacter sp. JCM 19049
GGCATCGGCGCCGGGAACTCGACCACCGGGCAGGTGCTGGTGTGGCAGGACATGCTGGGCCTGGGCTCCGGGCGCACCCCGCGTTTCGTGAAGAAGTATGCGAACCTGCGTGAAATCGTTTCCGGGGCGGTGGGCCAGTACCACCGGGATGTGGCCGATGGCAGCTTCCCCAGCGCGCAGTACGAATTCGACAAGTAGCCACCAAACCTACCCGGCGCGTCCGGGACCGACAGCGGCCGCCCCTGAGGCGGCCGCTGCCGGTTTTAACGGCTATTCGTCCTCTTCGTCTTCCGCGTCCCAGGCCTCATTGCGCGCCTGGACCTTGGCCATCGCGTTGCGGGCCTCGTCCTCCGTGGCATAGGGACCCAGCAGTTTCGTCCAATCGGACTGCGGGCCTTTTTCGATGCCCCCGGTTTCCACGTTGTACCAGTACTGGCCTTCGCTCATGGTCTCTTCCTTCCTTGTGTTGCCCGCTCTTGGCGCAGCGGCGCGCCCATCACACCCCTTGGTGGCGTGGAACAGTCACCGCTCTCACCGCCAGCCTAGTGCCCGGTCGGGTTGCTGTCATTGAACCTTGAAGCGCGTCCCCAACGGGTGGGGCACCGTTCCCAGCCCGACGGGTGTGCCCTAGCAGGCAGATTCTGCCGGGGCGCCATGGCTAGAATAAAAATATGACTACTGCCGCAACAGCCCCCATTGGAAACCTCACTCCAGGCGTCGTCGGCCCACAACTGAAGGTGCCGGCGGATATCGCCCGCCCCGAATACGTGGGCAAGCCGGAGCCGACCTCGCACCGCCACCCGGACGTCAACACCCCGGAGATGATTGAGCGGATCCGTGTCGCTTCGAGGATTGCGGCACAGGCGCTGGCCGAGGTGGGCAAGGCCTGCCAGCCGGGGGTGACCACGGCGGAACTGGACCGGATCGGGCACGAGTACATGATCGATCATGCGCCTACCCCTCCACCCTGGGCTACCGGGGCTTCCCGAAGTCGGTGTGCACCTCGATCAACGAGGTCATCTGCCACGGCATCCCGGATGACACCGTGCTGCGGGACGGGGACATCATCAACATCGACGTGACCGCCTACATTGACGGCGTGCATGGCGACAACAACGCCACCTTCCTGGTGGGAGACGTGGATGAGGAATCACGCCTGCTGGTGGAGCGCACCGAGAACTCGCTGAAGCGCGCCATCAAGGCGGTCATGCCGGGGCGCGAAATCAACGTCATCGGGCGCACCATTTCGGCCTACGCCAAGCGCTTTGGCTACGGCGTGGTGCGTGACTTCACCGGCCATGGGGTCGGCCCGGCGTTCCATACCGGCTGATCATTCCGCATTATGACGCGGCCCCGGCTTACAATCAGCTGATTGAACCGGGTATGGTTTTTACCATTGAGCCGATGCTGACACTCGGAACGATCGAGTGGGACATGTGGCCGATGGGTGGACTGTCACGACGAAGGACAAGAAGCGAACCGCCCAGTTTGAGCACACGCTGCTGGTCACCGACAATGGCGCCGAAATTCTGACCGTGCCGTAGCTGAGGTTTATTTTCCTTCCGTGTTTTAAAGGCTGAAAGGAGCCTCATGGTTCAGCAACGCGCCTCACAGCAGGAGCGCCTCGGGTTCGGCATCGACGTTGGCGGTACCGGAATGAAGGGCGGCATCGTTGATTTGACCACCGGGAAACTGGTGGGCAAGCGTTTCCGGATGCCCACGCCGAAGCCTTCACTGCCCGAGGCTGTCGCCGAGGTGGCCGCCGCGATCTACTCCGAGCTGCGCAGCCGGGAGGGCGCGCCGTTGGATGATGCTCCGCTTGGGATCGCGGTGCCGTGCATTGTGCACCATGGGTGGCGCGTTCCGCGGCAAACGTGGACAAGTCTTTATCGGCACCGACCTGGTGCAGTTGTTCGGAAAGACCCTGGGCCGAGATGTGGTCATGCTCAACGACGCCGACGCGGCCGGACTGGCCGAGGGCGAGTACGGTGCCGGGCGCAACGTGCCCGGCAGCGTGATGACCCTGACCCTGGGTACCGGGATCGGTTCGGCATTGCTGTTCAACGGACAGTTGGTGCCGAACTTCGAGCTGGGCCACCTGGAGTTCAATGGGGCCGAGGCCGAGCCACCACGAGCGCCGCGGCACGCGAACGCGAGGAGCTGCCCTGGGACCAGTACGCCCAGCGTCTGAGCGCCTTCCTGCGCCACCTGGAGTTCCTGTTCTCCCCCGAGCTGTTCATCCTTGGCGGGGGGATCTCCAAGAACCCGGAGCGGTTCGTGCCAATGATCGACATCGACACCGAGCTGAAGGTGGCCACCAACGCGAACAACGCCGGTATCATCGGCGCGGCCCTGCAGGCCTCGCGCATCCGCTGACCCGCAAGGAAAAGCACCGCGCACGTACCGTGGAAGACAAACAACCTCGACCAGTAACTACTGGTCGAGGTTGTTGTTGCTTAAGCCGCCTCACGGACGTCAAGCCGCGACCCTATTCGGCGGTCAGTGGCCGCTGGTTGCCGCGCGGAAGGTCGCTGCGCTCCTCACGCAGCTTGGCGATGGCGGACTCAAAGTCGCTCAGCGACGTGAAGTCCTGGTAGACGCTGGCAAAGCGCAGGTAGGCGACCTCGTCCAGGCGCTGCAGCGGTTCCAGGATTGCCAGGCCAATCTGGTGGGCCGGGATCTCCGCGGCCCCGGACATCCGTACGGTCTCCTCCACCTCCTGGGCGAGCACGGCCAAGTCGTGGTCGGTGACCGGGCGGCCCTGGCAGGCCTTGCGCACACCGTTGATGACCTTGGTGCGGGAGAACGGTTCAGCGGCCCCGGACTGCTTGATCACGTTCAGGCTGGTGGTTTCCAGGGTGGTGAAGCGGCGGGAGCAGGCGGTGCACTGGCGGCGCCGGCGGATCGACACCCCATCGTCGGCCACACGGCTGTCGACGACGCGGGAGTCGGGGTTGCGGCAATAGGGACAGTTCATTGCACCTCCAGGATGTTTCCGGGACACGGCCCCCTGGCCTCATTGCGGCCACGGTTACCCGATGTCACCTAACAGTTTATCGTCTATTTACGCTGGCGTATTTGGACTGCGTCACCATGGGCGGGCAGGTCCTCGGCGTTGGCCAGGTTGATGACGTGTTCGGCCACCTCCCCCAGCGCCGCCTGCGGATAGTCGATGACCTGAATGGCCTTCAGGAAGGTGTTCACGTTCAGGCCCGAGGCGTGCAGTGCGGTCCCGGAGGTCGGCAGCACGTGGTTGGATCCGGCGCAGTAGTCCCCGAGGCTGACCGGGGCGTAGTCCCCGACGAAGATCGCGCCAGCGGCGGTAATGCGCGAGGCGACGAATGCGCTGGATTCGGTCATGATTTCCAGGTGTTCGGCCGCGTAGGTGTTGCACACCTCGATGCCCTGCTCCACGTCGGCGACCAGGATGATCGCAGACTGGCTGCCGGAGAGGGCCACGCCGACCCGTTCGGTGTGCTTGGTGGCCGCCACCTGGCGTTCCAGGCTGGCCCGTACGGCCTGTTCCAGTTCCGCGGAATCCGTAATGAGCACCGCGGCGGCGTTCTCGTCGTGCTCGGCCTGGGAAATCATGTCGGCGGCAACAAAGTCCGGGTTGGCACTGGCGTCGGCCAGGATCGCGATCTCGGTCGGCCCGGCTTCGGCATCGATGCCCACCACGCCCTTGACCAGACGCTTGGCGGTGGCGACAAAAACATTGCCGGGGCCGGAGATCACGTCGACCGGTTCAATGCCGCCGCGGGGATCGGCGGTGGCCGGCACCCCGTAGGCGAAGGCGGCCACGG
>NZ_BAXF01000202.1:0-3788 GCF_001310435.1 Arthrobacter sp. JCM 19049
TGGCCCCAGCTTGGCCTGCTGGCGATGCTCATCAGCTGCATTAGCTCCATTTCGGCGTTCTCGCGGGGGTGATGCCGCGCGGGATGCGCAGGATGAAGATCATGCCCAGCAGCCACCAGCTGCCAAAGAGCACCCAGGCTGCCAGCCGATCGCGGCCGGCATGCCCGGCAGGTACAGGCTGATCAGCCAGGCGCACAACAACACCGATAGCACGCCGATCAGCTGCCCAAAGTTTCCACGTCCACCCACCCGCAGCGGACGGTTCATCTGCGGTTCGCGCCGGCGCAGGATCACAAAGGCCACCCCCACCAGCAGGTAGGCCACCACGATGGACGGGGAGCCGGAGTCCACCAGCCAGCCGAGCATCGCCGAGCCGAAGAACGGGGCCAGCACGGACAGCCCGCCAATGAACAGCAGCGCATGGGACGGGGTGCGGTACTTCGGGTGCAGGTAGGCGAACCAGCGCGGCAGCATGCCCGAGTGCGCCATGGCGAACAGCAGGCGCGAGGCCCCCATCAGCAGGGAGTTCCAGGAGGTGAGGATGCCGGCGATGCCGCCGGCGATCAACACCTTGGCCATGGTGTCGGAATTGAACAGGGCACCCATGCGTCGGCGGTGGCCAGATCGGAGCCGGCCAGCGCGGAGGCGTTCATTCCCGAGGAGGTGGCCATGATGACCATGACGTACCAGGCGGTGGCGATCATGACGGAGATGATCACATAGCGCCCAATCTTGCGCGGGGCGATATTGCATTCCTCCGCGGACTGCGGGATGACGTCGAAGCCGACGAACATGAACGGGACAATGATCATCACCCCGAAGAACCCGGCGGTGCCGTTGAGGAAGAAGGGCTCCATGTTGGATGCCTGGCCGCCGGTGAAGGCCCCGGTGAGCAGCATGGCTCCAATGAGGAAGAGGAAAAGCACCACGAAGGTCTGCACGATCCCCGCCGTCTTGATGCCGCGGATGTTGATCCAGGTGATCACCACCGCCCCGGCCACCCCCACCAGCGCCCAGAACAGGAACACCTCCGAACCGGCAATGTCCAGAGTTTGACCTGGTTGATCTGCGGGAAGATGTAGGCCACGGATTTGGGCAGGGCCACTGCCTCGAAGGCGACGATGGTGATGTAGCCGCCCACAATCCCCCAGGAACCGGCGAAGGACCAGCGCGCGCCCAGGGCGCGCAGCAGGTAGTTGTGTTCCCCTCCGGCCTTGGGCATGGCGGCCACCAGTTCGGCGTAGGTCAGCCCGACAATGGCCATGATGCCACCGCCAACCGCCATGGCCAGGGCCGCGCCGAGCGGACCGGCACTGGTGATCCAGTCACCGGTGAGCACCACCCAGCCGAAACCGATCATGGCGCCCACGCCGATGGCCAGGATGTCCCATTTGCCCAGGACCTTTTTCAGTCCGGCCCCGGATTGCGCCGGTGCCCCACCCGATGTCGTCATAGCGATTCCCTCCCGCATTCAATGATGCAGATCACATTAGGGAACCGACGGGGCACAGGCTAGGGATAGTTCATCCAGGGCGTGGGTCAAAGTGCCCAGGTCGGGCCGCCGCAGCACGCGGCGTTCCTGGGCGCCGCAACCCTCCCCGCCGGGCCGCGAGAATCCAATGCGGCCACGCCAGAAGGCTCCGGCACTTGACGGTGCGCTGAACGCAGTCGCGCCAATTCCACTATCGGGGGCGGGGAACGGCGGGTTAGCCCCGCTGCCGTGAATGGGCGACCAGGTGGCGGTCGACCTGCCGGATGGCCACCGTGAAGCCCAGCGAAAGCAGCACCGACTTCAGCCACAGCTCAGCGGGCTCATCGGCTAGGTAGATGGTGTGCACCGGACCGGCCAGGATGATGATCACCAGCATCCACAGCAGGTAGCCCAGGCTGGTGCGGCTTTGCATCAGCTCGGCGTGGCGCCGGCGGCGGCGGATGGTCAGGATCCCCACCACGAAGATCATCAGCGCCAGCACCCCGGCACCGACGATGAAGAAGTAGCGCTGGGTGCGAATCAGGGTCAGGGTGACGCCCATGATGATGCCCAGGACCGCGGAGAACCACCAGGGGATGACCGGTACGGAGCCCTCGGCTGCCGTTGGCTGCGTTGCGTTCACCGCACTCCCGTCCGTCTTCCTGCCTGGCCCGGCGGTTTTCCCGCCTTGTCTAGGATAGCCCGGCGCGGCGCTCTTCCCCGGCAGCGACTACAGCACCAGGGTCCAGGTCACCACCGCCGGGTCGGGGCTGGGATTGATCCAGCTGTGCGGCTCCCTCCCGGGAAAGGTCACGGTGTCCCCGGCCTGCAGCTGCATGCGCTCCTCGCTCAGGATCAGCGTGAAGTGCCCGGAGTGCACGTGCAGCACCTCAACCTGGCAGTCCATGGAATACAGCTCGGCTTCCCCGGCACCGTGCGGCGCGATCTCGGCGCGGATCACCTGCACCCGGCGTTCGGTGCGCGGGGTGAGCAGCTGTTCAATGATCCCCTCCCCGCCCAGGGAGATGCGCGGGGCGGCCTCCAATTTGACCAGCTTCGTCTCGGGGACCGTGAACAGCTCCCCCACTTCGATGGACAGCACCTCACACAGGGTCAGCAAGGTGGCGACCGAGGGGCTGGTCAGATCACGCTCCACGCGGGAGAGGAAGCCCTTGGTCAGCCCCGCCATTTCCGCGACCTGGTCAATGGTCAGGCGCTGGCCCTGCCGGGCCACGCGCAGTCGCTGCCAATCTTGATCGATGAGCCGGTGGCTCGACGGGCAACGCCTTCATTTTTCCTCCGCGCATCTGAGTTCCTGCCTCCACTGTAGTGGGCGACCTCATATTTCCCGCACGCGGCGACGGCGGATCCGCGACGTTCTGTGACTCACCTCGCGTTTACCGATAGACATCTTTTGTTTTTGCTGTCATTCTTTGTGGAGCGTCATTTTCATCACAGGGAAGTTCAATGGATTACATCAACGGCGGCATTGTCGCCTTATACCTCGTGGGCATGCTGGCCTTCGGCTGGTGGGGCAAGTCCCGCACCCATTCCACGAGCGATTACCTGGTGGCCGGCGACGGCTGGGACCGGTGCTGTACACCGGAACCATGGCCGCCGTCGTGCTTGGCGGGGCCTCGACCGTGGGCGGCGTGGGCCTGGGCTACCGCCACGGCATCTCCGGGATGTGGCTGGTGGTGGCCATCGGCATTGGGGTCTCGGCCCTCTCACTGTTCTTCGCCCCGAAGATTCAGCGGCTGAAGATCTTCACCGTCTCCCAGATGCTCACCCTGCGGTACGGCTCCCGGGCCGCAACCAACACCTCGGGCATTGTCATGCTGGCCTACACGCTGATGCTGTGCGCCACCTCCACCGGCGCCTACGCCACGATCTTCATGGTGCTCTACGGCTGGGAACGCTGGCTGGCCATCCTGGTCGGCGGCGGCATTGTGCTGATCTACTCCTCCATCGGCGGGATGTGGTCCATCACCCTGGCCGACCAGGTGCAGTTCTTCATCAAGACCGTGGGCGTCTTCTTCCTGATGCTGCCCTTCGTGCTGGGTGCCGGCGGCGGCTGGTCGGCCATGCAGCAGCGCCTGGATGCCACCTTCTTCCAGTGGGACGGCATCGGACTGCAGACCATCATCACCTACTTCGTTGTCTACGGGCTGGGCCTGCTGATCGGCCAGGACATCTGGCAGCGGGTCTTCACCGCCCGCAGCGACAACGTGGCCCGCTGGGGCGGGCTGTCGGCCGGCATCTACTGCATCATCTACGGCGCGGCCGGCGCGATCATCGGCATGGCCGCGCGCGTGGC
>NZ_BAXF01000203.1:0-3786 GCF_001310435.1 Arthrobacter sp. JCM 19049
GACCAGGCGCGGGTGATCCGCGGGCGGGTGGAGCGGATGCTGCGCCAGCTGGCTGCAGAACGCCTGGATGCGGTGGTGCTTGATCCGCCGCGCGCCGGGGTGGACAAGAAGGTCGCCGCGGAGCTGGGCAACAGCGGCGTGCCGCGGATCTGCTACGTCTCCTGCGACCCGGCGTCCTTCGCCCGGGACACGGCCCGGTTGGCCGCCCGCGGCTACGAATTAGGCACGTGGAGGTACACGATTTGTACCCGCACACCCACCATATGGAAACGATCGGGCTCTTCGAACGCCGCTGAACGTCACTTTCGGGTGCTTGGGCGTGAAATTAACGTGATTTGTGGTGCTCGGCGGGGAAAAACGGGCCAAAGCGGCTAGACTGGGACTAGCTCTGCCGCGGAACTAGCATGACCATCTCAGTTAGGAGCGCCTAACTGGAATGACAGTGTGCGCGTGCATCAAGATGAAGTCTGGCGAGAGGAGTCCCAGTGAGCAATGTGGACAGCTTCGGTGCCAAGGGCGTACTTGACGTCAATGGAACCGAATACGAAATTTACCGACTGAACAAGGTCGAAGGCTCGGACAGCCTTCCCTACAGCTTGAAGGTTCTGCTGGAGAACCTGCTTCGCACCGAAGACGGCGCGAACATCACCAAGGACCACGTCAACGCGCTGGGCCAGTGGGATCCCTCGGCCCAGCCGAACGTCGAGATCCAGTTCACCCCGGCCCGCGTGCTGATGCAGGACTTCACCGGTGTGCCCTGCGTCGTCGACCTGGCCACCATGCGCGAGGCCGTCGAGGACCTGGGCGGCGACGCCACCCGCGTGAACCCGCTGGCTCCGGCCGAGATGGTCATCGACCACTCCGTGCAGATCGACACCTTCGGCTTCGAGGGCGCCATCGAGCGCAACATGGAGATCGAATACCAGCGCAACGGTGAGCGCTACCAGTTCCTGCGCTGGGGCCAGACCGCGTTTGACGACTTCAAGGTCGTGCCCCGGGCACCGGAATCGTGCACCAGGTCAACATCGAGTACCTGGCCCGCACCGTGATGACCCGTGAGGTCAACGGCGTGCTGCGCGCTACCCGGACAGCTGTGTGGGCACCGACTCGCACACCACCATGGTCAACGGCATGGGCGTGCTGGCTGGGGCGTGGGCGGCATCGAGGCCGAGGCAGCGATGCTCGGCCAGCCGGTCTCCATGCTGATCCCGCGCGTGGTCGGCTTCAAGCTCGCCGGCTCGACCCCGGCCGGCGCCACCGCCACCGACGTGGTGCTGACCATCACCGAGATGCTGCGCAAGCACGGCGTGGTGGGCAAGTTCGTCGAATTCTACGGTGAGGGCGTGGCCGAGGTGCCGCTGGCCAACCGTGCCACCATCGGCAACATGTCCCCGGAGTTCGGCTCCACCGCCGCCATGTTCCCGATCGACGACGTCACCCTGGACTACCTGCGCCTGACCGGGCGCAGCCAGGAGAACATCGACCTGGTCGAGGCCTACGCCAAGGAACAGGGCATGTGGCACGATCCGAGCCGCGAGATCCGCTTCAGCGAATACCTGGAGCTGGACCTGTCCACCGTGGTTCCCTCCATCGCCGGTCCGAAGCGTCCGCAGGACCGCATCGAGCTCTCCAGCGCCAAGGAACAGTTCCGCAAGGACATCCACAACTACGTTTCGGATGCCACCGACGGCCAGGGTGTGGGACGTCCGTCCACCGCCGTGGAGGTCACCCGCGAGAACGGTGAGAAGTTCACCATCGACCACGGCCTGGTCTCGATCGCCTCGATCACCTCGTGCACCAACACCTCGAACCCCTCGGTGATGCTGGCCGCCGCCGTGCTGGCGCGCAACGCCGCCAACAAGGGCCTGAAGTCCAAGCCGTGGGTCAAGACCTCCGTCGCCCCGGGCTCCAAGGTCGTCACCGAGTACTACGAGAAGTCCGGCCTGCTGCCGTACCTGGAGAAGCTGGGCTTCTTCGTCGTCGGCTACGGCTGCACCACCTGCATCGGCAACTCCGGTCCGCTGGATGCCGAGATCTCCGAGGCCATCAACGCCAACGACCTGGCCGCCACCGCGGTGCTCTCCGGCAACCGCAACTTCGAAGGCCGCATCAACGGACGTGAAGATGAACTACCTGGCCTCCCCGCCACTGGTCATCGCCTACGCCCTGGCTGGCACCATGGACTTCGACTTCGAAACCGACGCCCTGGGCGTGGACGCGGACGGCAACGAGGTGTTCCTGAAGGACATCTGGCCTTCGCCGACCGAGGTCCAGCAGATCATCGACTCGTCGATCGACGAGGGCATGTTCGCCAAGGGCTACGAGGGCGTCTTCGACGGAGACGACCGCTGGCGCGCCCTGGAGACCCCGGAGTTCGACCTTCGAATGGGCCGAGGACTCCACCTACGTGCGCAAGCCCCATACTTCGAGGGCATGACCAAGACCCCGGAACCGGTCTCGGACATCGAGGCGCCCGCGTGCTGCTGAAGCTGGGCGACTCGGTCACCACCGACCACATCTCCCCGGCAGGTTCGTTCAAGTCGGACACCCCGGCTGGCCGCTACCTGATCGAGAACGGCGTGGACCGCAAGGACTTCAACTCCTACGGCTCGCGCCGTGGCAACCACGAGGTCATGATCCGCGGCACCTTCGCCAACATCCGCATCAAGAACCAGCTGCTGGACGGCGTTGAGGGTGGCTTCACCCGCGACTTCACCCAGGACGGCGCCCCGCAGTCCTTCGTCTACGACGCGGCGGAGAACTACAAGCCGCCGGCACCCCGCTGGTGGTCCTGGGCGGCAAGGAATACGGTTCGGGCTCCTCGCGTGACTGGGCCGCCAAGGGCACCGCGCTGCTGGGTGTCAAGGCCGTGATCACCGAGTCCTTCGAGCGCATCCACCGCTCGAACCTGATCGGCATGGGCGTGCTGCCGCTGCAGTTCCCCGAGGGCGAGTCCGCGGACTCGCTGGGCCTGAGCGGCACCGAGGTCTTCTCGATCTCCGGCGTGACCGAGCTGAACAACGGCTCGACCCCGAAGACCGTGAAGGTTACCGCCACCGCCGAAGACGGCAAGGTCACCGAGTTCGACGCCGTAGTGCGCATCGACACCCCCGGTGAAGCCGACTACTACCGCAACGGCGGCATCCTGCAGTACGTGCTGCGCCAGATCGCTGCCGCCAACTAAGGCGGACGCGGTACGGTCACACCGTCACCGGAACACCCCGCAGGGCCCCGAAGCCGCATGGCTTCGCCCCTGCGGGCCTTTAAGCCTGGCCAACGGCTCCTTTGAGCCTGCTGGCGCTGCCGGTCCGGGCGGGGGAGAAAGGCCAGGGCCCCGTGGCCGGCACCTTCTCGGTGCCGACCCCGGGGCCCTCGGTGTCCTGGGGGAACCGGCTAGTTCGCGGAGAACAAGAGGCTCACGTTCTGCCCGCCGAAGCCGAAGGAGTTGGTGATCGCATGCTCCAGGTGCACCGCCCGCGGGGCACCGGTGACCACGTCCAGCTGGATCTGCTCATCCATTCTGCCCACGTTGCGGGTCGGCGGCACCTGCTGCTCCTCCAGGGCCTGAATGGTGGTGATGGCCTCCACTGCGCCGGCGGCGCCGACCAGGTGGCCGATGGCGCCCTTCGGCGCGGTCACCACCGGAGCGTGGCCGAAGACCTCATTGATGGCCCCGGACTCGCTCAAATCCCCCACGCTGGTGGCCGTGGCGTGCGCGTTGACGTGTCCCACCTGGGCGGGCTGGATCCCGGCGTGCGCAATGGCCCGGCGCATGGCGCGCACCTG
>NZ_BAXF01000204.1:0-3787 GCF_001310435.1 Arthrobacter sp. JCM 19049
CGCCGGCCCCGGCAGCTGACGGTGACCTTTCGTGGGCCGGAGAACCCCGAGGCGTTGCCCAAGGCACCTTCGCCCGGGCATACACTGCAAAACTACGGGAACCATTTGCGGCAGCTACAGCGGCAACCGGCCCGGGATCTATCCCCGGTGCTGCGCGGATTGCGGTTTGAACCGGGTCCGATGCAGCTGCGCGGGTTCACCTTGCGACGCGTCCCACCGGAACGTCCCAAGACGCCCACTCGTAGGGACGAGAATTACCGCAAGCTCGGGCAGATCGCCCCACCGCGTTAGGGCCGCTGGCTACCGTTCAATCAGGGCGAAACGCCCCAGGATCGCCGAGACGATGGAGACGATGATCGTGCCCCATATCGCGTCCCACCAGAAGGCGTTGACGCTGAGCCCCACCGGTAGGAACTGGGTCAGCCAGGCGGTGAGCATTAACATGCCGGCGTTGATGATGATCGTGAAGATCCCCAGCGTCAAGCAGGTCAGCGGCAGCGACAGGAAGGCGATCACCGGGCGGATCAGCGCATTAACCAGCCCGAAGACCAGCGCGACAACCAGGTAGGCGATGACCCGCGAGACCGTGGTGTCCTCGGCGGGAATGACGTTGATGCCCGGAACCACCCAGACGGCGGCGGCCAAGGCCAAGGCGTTGACGATGACTCGTAGCAGGAAGCTCATGGCACTAGCTTTTCACATTCACCGGGGTATGAGCTGGAAAAACACCATGCCCGCTGGGGCTGCGCACCGATAAGCTGGCTTCATGAGTGAGAACCCCGTAACCCATGATCCGGTGCAGCCCCGTCCCGTGGTTGCCCGGTTGCCGAAATATGCCGCAGGGAAGCCGCCGGTGCAGGTGCCGGGGCTGACCCCCTACAAGTTGGCCTCAAACGAGAACCCCTTTGGGCCCTTGGAGGAGGTTCGCCAAGCCATTGCCACCGAGGCCTACATTAACCGCTACCCGGACACCGCCTCCACCGAGCTGTGCTCCCAGCTGGCCCCGATGCTGGGCGTGCCGGCCGAGGACATCGTCACCGGCGCCGGGTCACTCGGTGCCCTGACCCAGATCCTGGCCACCTTCGCCGGCGCCAACGAGGACGGAATCCAAGATGAGGTGATCTTCGCCTGGCGTTCCTTTGAGGCCTACCCCATCGTGGTGCAGACCGCCGGAGCACTTCCGGTCCCGGTGCCGCTGCTGGAGGACGGCCGCCACGATCTGCAGGCCATGGCCGAGGCCATCAACGAGAACACCTCGGTGATCCTGCTGTGCACCCCGAATAACCCGACTGGTCCGATCCTGACCCAGCGGGAAGTCGATGACTTCATTGCCCGGGTTCCGAAAAATGTGCTGATTGTCCTGGACGAGGCCTACACCGAATTCGTGCGCGACTCGCAGGCGGTGGACGGGGTGAAGACCTACCAGCAGCACCGCAACGTAGTGGTGTTGCGCACCTTCTCCAAGGCCCATGGCCTGGCGAACCTGCGCGTCGGCTACTCGATCTCGCAACCCGAAATCACCAACTACATCCGCCTGGTCGCCACCCCGTTTGCGGTTTCCAGCGTGGCCCAGCAGGCGGCGATCGCCTCGCTGAAGCACGTGGACCAGGTGATGGCCCGGGTGGACTCGCTGGTGGAGGAACGCGAACGGGTTGTGGCCGGGCTCAAGGAGTTGGGCTGGAAGATCCCGGTGACCGAGGCGAACTTCGTCTGGCTGCCGCTGGGGGAGCAGACGATGCAGTTCGTGGCGCTGGCCGAGGAACGTGCGCTCTCGGTGCGCGGCTTCGCCGGTGAAGGGGTGCGGGTTTCGATTGGCGAGGTCGAGGCCAACGACCGCTTCCTGGAACTATGCCGGGAGAATACGGGATTGCTAACCCCGTAGAACCGCGCCAAATCTCGCAATTGGCACGGCGGTGCCGCTAGGCTTGATCCCAGGACAAGCCGTATATGTCTCATGCGGAATGTATTCCGCATGAGGCATATTTGATTGAAGGGAAACGCATGCCTCTAGTGCAGCCGAGGCATCGGATCAGGAGTTCATCCAGTTACTGACTCCGGACGGCAAACGGCACTCCCATGAGTTCTATGATGCCTACCTGCAGGATGTGGACGAGCAAATGCTGCGGGACTTCTACCGCGACATGGCCCTCACCCGCCGCTTCGATGCGGAGGCCACCGCCCTGCAGCGCCAGGGGCAGCTGTGCCTCTGGGTTCCGCTGCGCGGGCAGGAGGCGGCGCAGATCGCCTCGGGCCGGGCCACCCGCCCGGGGGACTACATCTTCCCCACCTACCGCGAACACGGGGTGGCGCTGACCCGCAACGTCGACTTCTCCGAAATGCTGCGCCTCTTCCGCGGCATCTCCGGCGGGGGCTGGGATCCGCGGGAGAACAACTTCCACATGTACACCATGGTGCTCGCCGCCCAGCTGCCGCACGCCACCGGATACGGCATGGCGGTGAATCTGGAACAGCACGACTGGGATGAGCAGCGCCGCGCCACCGAGGGCGAGGCCGTGATGGCCTACTTCGGTGACGGGTCCTCCACGGAGGGTGAGACCCACGAATCCATGGTCTTCGCCGCCAGCTTCAACGCCCCAGTGGTCTTCTTCTGCCAGAACAACCAGTGGGCCATTTCCGTGCCGTTCGAGGTCCAGTCCAAGGTGCCGCTGGTGCAGCGCGCCGCCGGCTATGGAATGCCGGGCCTGCAGGTGGACGGCAACGACGTGCTGGCAGTGCTGGCCGCCACCCGCTGGGCGCTGGAGCACGCGCGCAGCGGCAAGGGCCCGGTGCTCATCGAGGCGATCACCTACCGCCTGGGCGCGCACACCACCGCCGATGATCCGACCAAGTACCGCCAAAGCGCGGAGGAGCAGTCCTGGGACCCCAAGGACCCGCTGGTCCGCCTGGAAACCTACCTGCGCGAGCAGGGGCTGGTGGATAACGAGTTCTTCGAGCAACTGGCCCGCGACGGCGATGAGATGGCCGCCCGGGTGCGCAAGGACGCCATGGCCTTCCCGGTCCCGTCCCTGGCCGAGGTCTTCGAGCACGTCTACGCCGAGGCGCACCCGCTGGTGAAGGAAGAACTGCAATGGCACCTGGAGTATGAAGCAGGATTCGCCGACCAGGCCGGAAACGAGGGCAAGTAACCGTGAGCACACCATGACCCTGGCCAAGGCGATCACCGCCGGGCTGGACAAGATCCTTGAAAACGATGACCACGCCGTGTTGATCGGTGAGGACATCGGCAAACTCGGCGGCGTCTACCGTATCACCGAGGGACTGCAGGGCAAGTACGGGGCCCACCGGGTGATCGACTCGCCGCTGGGCGAGGCGGGCATCGTGGGCGCAGCGTGGGCATGGCCCTGCGCGGGCACACCCCGCTGGCCGAAATCCAGTTCGACGGCTTCGTATTCCCGGCCTTCAGCCAGATCACCACCCAGCTGGCCAAGATGCGCACCCGTTCCGAGGGGCGGATCAACATGCCGGTGGTCATCCGCATCCCCTACGGCGGCGGCATCGGCTCCATTGAACATCACTCCGAATCCCCGGAGGCCCTGTTCGTGCACACCGCCGGGCTGCGGGTCATCACCCCCTCCAACGCGCACGACGCCTACTGGATGATCCAGCAGGCCGCCGCCTGCCAGGACCCGGTGATCTACCTGGAACCCAAGCGCCGCTACTGGCTCAAGGGCGAGGTGGACACCGAAACCCCGACCCTGGACGCCTTCAAGGCCCAGGTGGTGCGCCCCGGCGAGGACGCCACCATCGTCGCCTACGGTCCGCTGGT
>NZ_BAXF01000205.1:0-3765 GCF_001310435.1 Arthrobacter sp. JCM 19049
TGGCGGCCTTCAGCTCTGCGGCCAGCTTCAGCGGGGTCTGCCCGCCCAGCTGCACGAACACGCCCAGCACGCCGCCTGAGGCCTGTTCGGCGTGGATGATCTCCAGCACGTCCTCCAGGCTCAGCGGCTCGAAGTACAGCCGGTCGGAGATGTCGTAGTCGGTGGAGACGGTCTCCGGGTTGCAGTTGACCATCACGGTCTCGTACCCGGCCTCGCGCAGCGCCATCACCGCGTGCACGCACGAGTAGTCGAACTCGATGCCCTGCCCGATCCGGTTCGGCCCGAGCCCAGGATGATCACCGAGGGCTTCTCATGGGCCGGCACCTCGGTTTCCTGGTCGTAGGAGGAGTACAGGTAGGGGGTGTACGCCTCGAACTCGGCCGCGCAGGTGTCCACGGTCTTGTACACCGGACGGATCTCCAGCGCGTGGCGCACCCCGCGCACCACGGCCTCGGCGTTGCCGGTGAGCTTGGCGATCTGCGCGTCGGAGAACCCGTGGCGCTTGGCCTCGCGCAGCATCTGCTCATCCAGGTTCGCCGACGCGGCGATCATCGCCGCGGTCTCGTTGATCAGCGCCAGCTGGTCCAGGAACCATGGGTCGATGCCGGTGGCCTCATAGAGCCGCTCGATCGACACCCCGGAGAGCAGGGCGCGCTGCACCAGGGCCAGGCGCTCGGTGGAGCCGACCTTGATCTGCTCCAGCACGTGCGGGATCTGCTCCTGCTCCAGCGGCTCGAAGGACAGCTCCGCGCCCTTCTGCTCCAGGGAGCGCAGCGCCTTTTGCAGCGCCTCGGTGAAGTTGCGTCCCAGGCTCATCGCCTCGCCCACCGACTTCATGGTGGTGGTCAGCGTGGCGTCGGCGGCCGGGAACTTCTCGAAGGCGAAGCGCGGGACCTTGACCACCACGTAGTCCAGGGCCGGTTCGAAGGAGGCCGGGGTCTTCTTGGTGATGTCGTTCTGGATCTCATCCAGGGTGTAGCCCAGGGAGACCTTGGTGGCGATCTTGGCGATCGCGAACCGGTGGCCTTGGAGGCCAGGGCGGAGGAGCGCGAGACGCGCGGGTTCATTTCGATCACGACCACCCGCCCGGTGTCCGGTTCGATGGCGAACTGGATGTTGCACCCGCCGGTGTCCACGCCCACCTCGCGGATCACCGCGATGGAGATGTCGCGCAGCTTCTGGTATTCGCGGTCGGTCAGGGTCATCGCCGGGGCGACGGTGATCGAGTCGCCGGTGTGCACGCCCACCGGGTCGAAGTTCTCGATGGAGCACACGACCACGACGTTGTCGTTCTTGTCGCGCATCATCTCCAGCTCGTATTCCTTCCACCCCAGGATGGACTCCTCCAGGAGCACCTCGGTGGTCGGCGAGTACTGCAGGCCCGCCCCGGCGATGCGGCGCAGGTCCTCCGCGTTGTAGGCCATGCCCGAACCGAGCCCGCCCATGGTGAAGGAGGGGCGCACCACGACCGGGTACTTCAGCTCCTCGACGGCGGCGAAGGCCTCCTCCATGGAGTGCACGATGATGGACTTGGCCGATTCGGCGCCGCAGCGCTCCACCACGCCCTTGAACTTCTCGCGGTCCTCACCCAGCTCGATGGCCTCGATGTTCGCGCCGATCAGCTCCACGTCGTACTTTTGAAGCACGCCGTTCTTATCCAGCGCGATCGCGGTGTTCAGCGCGGTCTGCCCGCCCAGGTCGGCAGCACCGCGTCCGGGCGCTCCTTGGCGATGATCTGCTCGACCACCTCGGGGGTGATCGGCTCCACGTAGGTGGCGTCGGCGAACTGCGGGTCGGTCATGATGGTGGCCGGGTTGGAGTTGACCAGGATGACCCGCAGGCCCTCCTCCTTCAGCACGCGCAGCGCCTGGGTGCCGGAGTAGTCGAATTCCGCCGCCTGGCCGATGACGATGGGGCCGGAACCGATGACGAGAACTGATTTCAGATCGGTGCGCTTTGGCATTACTTGTTGTCCTTATCTGCGGTGCTGTCCAGCACGTCGGCGAAACGGTCGAAGAGGTTGGCGGCGTCGTGCGGCCCAGAGGCGGCCTCCGGGTGGTACTGCACGGAGAAGGCCGGGATGTCCAGGCAGCGCAGCCCCTCCACCACCTGGTCGTTCAGCGAGAAGTGGGAGACCTCCACCTGGCCGAAGCGCTCCACCGGGGCGGTGAAGCTGCCCTGCAGCGGGGCCTGGACGGCGAAGCCGTGGTTCTGGCTGGTGATTTCCACCTTGCCGGTGTCCTTGACCATCACCGGCTGGTTGATGCCGCGGTGCCCGAAGCGCAGCTTGTAGGTGTCCAGCCCCAGCGCCCGGCCCAGGATCTGGTTGCCGAAGCAGATCCCGAAGTACGGGATGCCGGCGTCCAGCACCTGGCGCACCAGTTCGATCTGCTCGGTGGCGGTGGCCGGGTCGCCCGGGCCGTTGGAGAAGAACACGCCCGAGGCGCCCGAGGCCTTGATGTCCTCAAGGGTCGCGTCGTGGGGCAGCACGTGCACGCGCATGCCGCGTTCGGCCAGGCGCACCGGGGTCATCGCCTTGATGCCCAGGTCGATCGCGGCCACGGTGTGGCGCACTTCCCCGCTCCAGCCGTGGTCGGCCGGTTCCACGAAGTAGGGTTCGTCCACCGAGACCTCCGCGGAGATCTTGCGTCCGGCCATCGCCGGCTGGTCCTTGACCTGCTCCACCAGCTCCTGGACCGGGCGGCAGCGGCCGCACCGGAGAAGATCCCGGCCTTCATGGCCCCGGCCTCACGCAGGTGGCGGGTCAGCGCGCGGGTGTCGATGCGTTCGATGCCCACCACGTCGTGGGCGATCAGGTCCTCTTCCAGGGTGCGCACGCTGCGCCAGTTGCTGGGGCGGCGCGAGCCTTCGCGCACCACGTAGCCGGCGGCCAGATGCGGGTGGATTCGGGGTCCTCGTCGTTCACGCCGGTGTTGCCGATGTGCGGGAAGGTCTGCACCACGATCTGGTGGGCGTAGGACGGGTCGGTCAGGGTTTCCTGGTAGCCGGTCATGCCGGTGGTGAATACCGCTTCACCCAGGGTGGTGCCGACCTTGCCGTAGGCGCGGCCGGGGAAGACGGTGCCGTCCTCCAGGACCAGCACTGCGTCGGGGGTGCTTTGAGTGTTCACTAGTTTGTCTCCTGATCTGCCGCATCGTCCAAGTGCGATGCCAGCATCTGATAAATCTTTGCGTTGTCCGCGTGGTAGCGGGGGCGGAAGCCGGTGTCGAAGTCGAAGTCGTCCTTGACCCACCCGGTGATCACCAGGCCGTTGTCCTCCACGAACTTCCCGGCCATCCCCGAGGCCCGGTTCACCCGGGTCAGCGCCGCGAAGGGCACGTGCACCGCGCGGGCCCCGGCCCGCATGAAGTGCACCCCGCGCTCACCGATCACCAGGTCCGCGTTGGTGCGCACGCCCAGCTGGTGCACGGCGATCCGGTCCAGCCAGTCCTCCCCGCGGGTGGTGGCCACGTACATGCCCTCGAAGCGGGCGACCTCGGTGTCGGCAAAGTCCTGGAACGGGGCCGGCACGCCGGACTGTCGTCGCTTGCGGTTGCGCCAGCCCACCGCGATGAGCAGCAGCAGCACCAGATGATGCCCAGCGTCCAGGCGATCGGGACGAAGTACGGGCTATCGATCACTGGGCCACCCGGGCGCTGGCCAGGGCGCCGTCCAGGACCGTGGGGTGGCCGTGGAAGAAGGTGGCGCGCACCGCGCCTGGCAGCTGCATGCCGGCGAACGGGGAGTTGCGGCCCTTGGTCTCCA
>NZ_BAXF01000206.1:0-3738 GCF_001310435.1 Arthrobacter sp. JCM 19049
GCACCCGCAGCCAGGACTCGGCTCCCCGGCAGGACGACTAGCCTGCCGGACTCAGGCAGCAGCAACGCTTTGATGGAAGGAACACCGCGCACGTGACACTGCCGAGCTCGATGCACACCCACCGCTCTTCGACCCGGCCGGGCCGAACACGGTGGTGCACGGCGATAACCAGCATGTGCTCGGCCTGCTGCCCGACGCCAGCTTCTCTCTGATCTACGTCGACCCGCCGTTCAACACCGGACGCAAGCAGACCCGCGCGGCACGCACTACGGTGCGTGCCGCCGCCGGGGAAGGCGACCGGATTGGCTTCAAGGGCCTGGACTACATCACCGAGCTGGGCCAGGCGCGCTCCTACCAGGACCGCTTCGATGACTATCTGAGCTTCATCGCCCCGCGCCTGGTTCAGGCGCACCGGCTGCTGGCGGAGGACGGCACCTTGTACGTGCACCTGGACTACCGTGAGGTGCACTATGTCAAGGTGCTGCTCGATGAGATCTTCGGCCGCGATTGCTTCCTGAACGAACTGATCTGGGCGTATGACTATGGGGCGCGCACCAACCGGCGCTGGCCCTCCAAGCACGACACCATCCTGGTGTATGTGAAGAACCCCAAGGCCTACCATTTCGACTCCACCGAGGTGGACCGCGAACCCTATATGGCTCCCGGCTGGTGACCCCGGAAAAACGTGAACGCGGCAAGCTGCCCACCGACGTGTGGTGGCACACCATCGTTTCGCCCACCGGCAGGGAAAAGACCGGCTACCCCACCCAGAAGCCCGAGGCATCCTGCGCCGGATCATCACCGCGTCCTCGCGCCCCGATGACTGGGTGCTGGACTTCTTCGCCGGTTCGGGCACCACCGGCGCGGTGGCCGCGAAGCTTGGACGCCGCTTCCTGCTGGTGGACCAGAACCCGCAGGCCATTGAGGTCATGCAGTCCCGCCTGGGCGAGGGAACCCGCTACATTGAGGCCGGGGAGCCGGTGCCGGCGGACAAGATCCGCTGAAGCATCTGCGGGTCGGTGCTGTTCTCCCCCAGCCGGTTCGGCTTGCCCGCCCCGTGATAGTCCGAGGACCCGGTGATGATCAGGTCATGGCGCTGGGCCAACTCGCGCAGGAACTTGCGCCCGGGCTCGGAATTGTCCCGGTGGTCAATCTCCAGACCGGCCAGCCCCGCCTCAATCAGCTCCTCGAAGTCCTCCGGGGGCACCACTCGTCCGCGGGCCGAGGCCATCGGGTGGGCGAAGACCGGAACCCCGCCGGCCTCGCGCACCAGGCGCACGGCGTCCACCGGGTACACCGCCGGGTGGGAGACGTAGTAGCGCGACCGGGAGGAGAGCATGCTGGCGAAGGCCTCTTCCGGGTGCGACCACCCCGGCGGTGACCAGCGCGTCGGCGATGTGCGGGCGGCCCACCGTGGTGCCCGGCTGGGTGTGTTCCTGGACCAGCTCCCAACTGATCGGGTAGTCCTCCGAGAGCAGCCCCACGATCCGCTGCGCCCGGTACTCGCGGGCGCAGCGGGTGACCTCCAGTTCATCAAGCAACGGCTTGTAGGTCGGGTCATGCAGGTAACTGAGCAGGTGCACGCTGATTCCGGTGCGCGAATGGCAGGTGATCTCCATCCCCGGCACGAACCCGATCCCGCGTTCCACGGCCCGCGCCCGCGCCTCGTGCCACCCGGTGGTCTGGTCGTGGTCGGTCAGCGCCACCACGTCCAGCCCCGCCGCCACCGCCGAATCAATCAACTGGCCCGGAGGTTCGGTGCCATCGGAAATATTCGAATGGGCGTGCAGGTCGATCAGCATGGCTCTAGACTATCCGGTCGCCCCGCGCTTTGTGCGCACCGGCGGCAGGTGAGAATATGGGAACTATGACCACTGATGCATCGAACACCCCCGGCAACGATCAACCACTGGAAGACCGCGTCAACAACCGCTCGCAGCGACCCACCTCGCGGGCCTTCAAGGAATTCATGGCCTCGAACTGGGCACCGGACACCTCCGAGCTGCCCGAGGCCGATGAGGCCGCCAGCTATGCCGCGCAGCGCCGCAAGGCCCTGTCCGAGCGCTTCCCGGGTGAGCGCCTGGTCATCCCGGCCGGGCCGCTGAAGGTGCGCAGCAACGACACCGACTACCGTTTCCGCCCGCACTCGGCCTTCGCCCACCTGACCGGGCTGGGTGTGGACCATGAGCCGGATGCCGTGCTGATCCTGGAACCCACCGACGAGGCGCCGGGGATGAGGGCGGCAACACAGCGCCACCTTGTACTTCGCCCCCATGGCCGGACGGGACTCCACCGAGTTCTACCTGAACTCGCGGTCCGGGGAATTCTGGATCGGCCCGCGCCCCACGCTGTCCAAGATGTCCGCCCGTACCGGCATGCCCACCGAGGGGCTGGAGCAGCTGGAAATGGCGATCACCAAGAACTCCGGCCCGCAGGCCCTGGGCGGCATCCGCATCCGCCTGGTGCGCGAGGTCGATTTGAACGTCGAGGCCCTAGTGGACACCTCCCGCATCAACACCGGCCAGGACCTTGAGGCCGCCGACGCCCTGGACAACGAGCTGGCCGAATTCGTCTCCGAACTGCGTCTGGTCAAGGACGAGTACGAGATCAAGGAACTGAAGCACTCGGTGGCCGCCACCATTGAGGGGTTCGAGGACGTGGTGCGCAGCCTGGACAAGGCCATCGCCCACCAGCGCGGGGAACGCATCGTCGAAGGCGCCTTCTTCGCCCGCGCCCGGGCCGAGGGCAACGAACTGGGCTACGACACCATCGCCGCCAGCGGCAACAACGCCACCATCCTGCACTGGATCCGCAACAACGGGACCGTGCGCGAGGGCGAAGTGCTGCTGCTGGACGCCGGGGTGGAAGCCGATTCGCTGTACACCGCCGACATCACCCGCTCGTTGCCGGTCTCGGGCAAGTTCACCGACGTGCAGCGCAAGATCTACCAGGCCGTGCTGGATGCCGCCGACGCCGCATTCGCCGCGGTGAAGCCGGGCCTGAAGTTCCGCGACCTGCACAACATCGCCACCCGCGTGCTGGCCGAGAACCTGGACTCCTGGGGCCTGCTGCCGGTGCCGCTGGAGGAGGCGCTCTCCCCGGAGGGGCAGCACCACCGCCGCTGGATGCCGCACGGCACCAGCCACCACCTGGGCCTGGATGTGCACGACTGCGCCCAGGCCCGCGCGGAACTCTACCTGGACGCCGAGCTGCAGGAGGGCATGGTCTTCACCATCGAGCCGGGCCTGTACTTCAAGAACGAGGACCTGGCGATCCCCGAGGAGTACCGCGGCATCGGGGTGCGCATCGAGGATGACATCCTGGTCACCGCCGAGGGCGGGGTGAACCTCTCGGCGGCGCTGCCGCGCGACCCGGATGAGGTTGAGGCCTGGATGGCCAAGCTGCGCGGCTAAGCCGGCCGGCGCGACGCCAGGGCAGGACAGCGAAAAGCGGTGGGCCACGGAAGAATTCCTTCCGTGGCCCACCGCTTTGTCTTTCACCGGCAACCGGGTGGTACGCCGTGGTGCGCGCCGGTGTCCGGCAGCTAGCGTCCCTCGTTCTGCGGTCCGCTGCCCGGGGTGCCCGGTTCCCCCGGATGTCCTGGGTTGCCGGGTGCTTGGATTCGGGCTGTGGCTCGCCGCTGGGGGTTGCCTCGTTTTCCGGGCGGATCACCACCGGTTCGGCCTGGCTCTCGTCGCGTTCACCGGGCTCGGTGTGCTGCGGGGCCTGGCCTTCCGG
>NZ_BAXF01000207.1:0-3710 GCF_001310435.1 Arthrobacter sp. JCM 19049
CGAGCTTTCCACGACGTGGTCGGCGGCTTCAAGTTCGGCGCCCTGGGCGAAGCCCCACCGGACGCCGATGCTGCGCACCGCGTTCTCGCGGGCGGCATCCAAGTCATAATAGCGGTCCCCGACCACGACGCTGCCGGCCGGATCCAGGTCCGCCTCACGCAGCGCGGCGGCCACGATGTGCGCCTTGCTGGAACCGTGGTTCCCGCCTCGCCGATGTTCCCGTGCACGGCATCGAGCAGGGGGCTCAGTTCCTGGACGTCCAGCAGCTGCCGGGCGATCGGCTCGGGTTTGGCGGTGGTGACCGCCACATGGATCCGCGCTTCGCGCAGCCGGTGCAGCAGCTCGCGGATTCCGGGGTAGACGCGGGATTCGGCCATGCCCGATTCGGCGTAGCGCTGCCGGTAGCTGGCGATCACCGTGTCAACGTTGTGCTCCCCGACCCCGTCCAGGGTGCGCAGCCCAATCTGCAGCGGCGGGCCGACCAGCGCGGCGACCCGCGCCTCCCCCGGATCCGGCAGGCCGTGGCTCACCAGCGCATGGCGGATGCCAGAGGTTATGGCTCCGGCCGGGTCCACCAGGTCCCGTCCAGATCGAAAAGAACACTTGAAACCGACAACATCACCTAGTCATTCTCGCATGCCCGCGCCCCGGCCCCGGCCATCCATGCCCGTGGGGGCATACGCAGGTGGCGCAGGCGGGCCGGGCGCGGTTACGGAAGGATCTCGGCCAGGAAGCGTCCGGTGTGCGATTCGGGCACCTTTGCCACCGCTTCGGGGGTGCCGGTGGCCATCAGCTGCCCGCCCCCGGAGCCGCCCTCCGGGCCCAGGTCGATGACCCAGTCGGTGGACTTGATGACATCCAGGTTGTGCTCGATGGTCAGCACCGTGTTGCCCTTGTCGACCAGGCCCTGCAGCACCTTCAGCAGCTTGCGGATGTCCTCGAAGTGCAGCCCGGTGGTCGGCTCGTCCAGCACGTAGATGGATCGGCCGTTGGAGCGCTTCTGCAGTTCCGCGGCCAGCTTCACGCGCTGGGCCTCACCGCCGGAAAGGGTGGTGGCCGGCTGGCCCAGGCGCACATAGCCCAGCCCGACGTCCACCAGGGTGTTCAGGTGCCGGGCGATCGGGGTGAAGGCGCTGAAGAACTCGGCGGCCTCGCTGATTGGCATGTCCAGCACGTCGGCGATGTTCTTGCCCTTGTAGAGCACCTGCAGGGTTTCGCGGTTGTAGCGCGCCCCATGGCAGACCTCGCACGGCACGTACACGTCGGGCAGGAAGTTCATCTCGATCTTCAAGGTGCCGTCACCCGAGCAGGCCTCGCAGCGTCCCCCCTTGACGTTGAAGGAGAAGCGCCCGGGCATGTAGCCGCGCAGCTTGGCCTCATTGGTTTCGGCGAACAGCTTGCGGATGTGGTCGAACACCCCGGTGTAGGTGGCCGGGTTCGAGCGCGGGGTGCGCCCGATCGGCGACTGGTCCACGTGCACCACCTTGTCCAGGTGTTCCAGGCCCTGCACCCGGGTGTGCCGGCCGGGCACCTGCTTGGCGCCGTTGAGCTTGTTCGCCAGCACCTTGTACAGGATGTCGTTGACCAGGGTCGACTTGCCCGAGCCGGACACGCCGGTGACGGCGGTGAACACGCCCAGCGGGAAGTCCACGGTCAGGTCCTGCAGGTTGTTCTCCTGGGCGCCGACTACCTTCAGCATCCGCTTCTTGTCGACCTTGCGGCGGTTTTCGGGCACCTCGATCCTGCGCCGCCCGGCCAGGTAGTCGCCGGTCAGCGACAGCTCGTTGCGCTTCAGCTCCTCCAGGGACCCGGAGTGCACCACGGTGCCGCCGTGCTCCCCGGCGCCCGGGCCGATGTCCACGATCCAGTCGGCCTCGGCAATGGTGTCCTCGTCGTGCTCGACCACGATCAGCGTGTTGCCCAGGGAGCGCAGCCGGATCAGGGTCTCAATCAGCCGGCGGTTGTCGCGCTGGTGCAGCCCGATCGACGGTTCGTCCAGCACGTAGAGCACCCCGACCAGCCCGGAGCCGATCTGGGTGGCCAGGCGGATGCGCTGGGCCTCGCCGCCGGAGAGCGTGCCGGCGGCCCGCTCCAGGGTCAGGTACTCCAGGCCCACGTCCAGCAGGAAGCGCATGCGCGCCCCGATCTCCTTGAGCACCTGCGCGGCGATCTGCGCCTCGCGTTCGCTCATCTGGACAGTTTCCATGAACTGGGCGGCGCTGCGCAGGTCCATGGCACACACCTCGGCGATGGACTTGCCGCCCACCAGCACCGAGAGCGAGGCCGGGTTCAGCCGCGCTCCGTTGCAGGTCGGGCACGGGATCTGGCGCATGTACTGCTCGTAGCGGTCCCGGGCGTGGTCGGACTCGGTTTCCTGGTGCTTGCGGTGCACGTAGGCGATGACGCCTCAAAACCGGTGGTGTACTTGCGTTCGCGCCCGAACCGGTTGCGGTACTGCACCACGACCTTGTGGTCCTTGCCGTTGAGGATCGCGTTGCGGGCCTTGGCCGGCAGGTCCTTCCAGCGGGTGTCCATCGAAAAGCCCAGGTCCTTGCCCAGGCCCTCGATCAGCCGGTTCCAGTATTCGGTGGTGGCCTTGCCCAGCGACCAGGGGGCGATCGCCCCGTCGGCCAGCTTCACCTCGTCATCGGGCACGATCAGCGCCTCGTCGACCTCCAGCTTGGTGCCGATGCCGCTGCAGGCCGCGCAGGCGCCGAACGGGTTGTTGAAGGAGAAGGTGCGCGGTTCGATCTCGTCGATCGCCAGCGGGTGCTCATTCGGGCAGGCCAGGTTCTCGGAAAACGCGCGCACCCGCTGCGGGTCATCGGCGTCCAGGTCCACGAAGTCCACCAGCACGCGCCCGTCGGCCAGGCCCAGCGCGGTCTCAATGGAATCGGTCAGCCGCTGGCGCACGGTGTCGTTGATCGCCAGGCGGTCCACGACCACCTCGATGGTGTGCTTGTACTGCTTGGCCAGCTTCGGCGGGTCGGTCAGCTGGATGGTTTCCCCGTCGACGCGGGCGCGGGCGTAGCCCTTGGCGGACAGCTCGGAGAACAGGTCCACGAACTCGCCCTTGCGGGCGCGCACCACCGGGGCGAGCACCTGGAAGCGGGTGCGTTCGGGCAGTTCCAGCAGCTGGTCCACGATCTGCTGCGGGGTCTGCTTGGAGATCGGCTCCCCGCAGACCGGGCAGTGCGGGTGGCCGACGCGCGCCCAGAGCAGGCGCATGTAGTCGTACACCTCGGTGATGGTGCCCACGGTGGAGCGCGGGTTGCGGCTGGTGGACTTCTGGTCGATCGACACCGCCGGGGACAGGCCCTCGATGAAGTCCACATCCGGCTTGTCCACCTGGCCCAGGAACATGCGGGCGTAGGCGGAGAGGGACTCAACGTAGCGGCGCTGGCCCTCGGCGAAGATGGTGTCAAAGGCCAGGGAGGACTTGCCGGACCCGGAAAGCCCGGTGAACACGATCATTGCATCGCGCGGCAGGTCAAGGTCCACATTCTTCAGGTTGTGCTCACGGGCACCCTTGACCACCAGGTGCGACAAATCAAGTGAAGTAGTCTCTGCAGTAATAGCCACCAGCATACTAATCGAAAACTGGTTCGAATAAGAGTGCCGTTGGGCACATCTTCCGGTGATGTGCCCCGCTCCCGGCGAGCGCCGCCGGCAGGCGCTACCGCTGCACCTGCCGGGGCACGTCGGGCGCG
>NZ_BAXF01000208.1:0-3707 GCF_001310435.1 Arthrobacter sp. JCM 19049
TGTATTGGCCGTCGGCCAGCCCGGTGGCGGCCATCGAATCGGTGACCAGTGCAATGGACTTGGCGCCCACCAGCGCGAAGACCATGCGCACGGTGTCGGGGGACAGGTGCACGCCGTCGGCGATCAGCTCCAGCACCGCATGGCCCTTGGCGGCCATTTCCAGCGCGGCGGCGGCCGGCCCGGGATCACGGTGGTGGATCGGCGGCATGGCATTGAACAGGTGGGTGACCAGCGGGCGTTCGGTGAAGCCGTCCACGCCGGCGCTTTCGAGCTGCTCGGTGATCTCCTGCAGGGCCTTGCGGGTCACCGACGCGCTGGCCGCGGTGTGCCCGATGGCCGGGACGATGCCCTGGGAGACCAGCGCCTCGATCAAATCCTCGGTGCCCTCCAGTTCCGGGGCGAAGGTCATGGTGCGCAGCTGCCCGTGGCTGGCCATCACCAGATCCCCGACGAAGTCCGGATCCGGGTCGGTGAGGAATCCCGGGTACTGGGCGCCGCAGCGTTCGGCGGAGAGGAACGGGCCCTCGGCGTGGATCCCGGCAATCAGCCGGCCTCGGCGAACCCGGCCAGCAGTTCGGTGGCGTTGAGCATCTGTTCGTGGTCGGAGGAGACCAGGGAGGCGATCACCGTGGTGGTGCCCGAGCGGTGCAAAAAGTCGATGGCGTCTTTGACCCCGGCGTGCTCGGGATCGGAGAAGTCGGCGCCGTTCGCCCCGTGGCAGTGGATGTCGATCAACCGGGAACCAGGGTGGCGTCCTCGGCCAGGGGATGCTCCGTGAAGCTGTCTGCGTCCTCGGTGGCCAGGAAGTCATCGCGGTTGCCCGCGAAGACGATCCGGTCGCCCTCGATGGCAAGCGCTCCATCGGTAACCTGCAGGCCGTCGGAGACCAGCCGGGCGAACATTACGGTGCGCTGTTCGGTGCTCATGACCCCAGCTTAGGCACATTCGTTCGGGCTTGTCTCAAATTCGCGAATAATTCCAGCCCAGGGTACTGCAGCGATGAGTCCGAGATTGCTGGGTACGCTGGCTGCCGTGCGCCAGTTTCGATGCCCGGACCGCAGCGGTTTATCGCTGCGGCACATCGCGGGATAGCTGGAGCGTTCTTTCACCAAGGACTGGAGCGGGTAGTGACCGTAAACCACCGGCAATGGGTCTACGCCAGACTGATGCAATACGAACGCCAGAAGAAGATCTGCACCAGCCTGATCAGTCTTTCTGGTGGCTTGTTGGTGGTTCTGGGGTTGGGCGGGACACGCTTGTCGCACGCTCCGTGGCAGGTGGCATCGCTGTCCATTACGTCTGTCGTCCTTGCCGTGCTGGGCCTTGGATGTGCCTATCTCATGGCCCAGGAAGCCGATGAGGATCTTCGAATGACCATGCGAAGGGTCGAACAAACCGAGGCAAGCTTTCAAATAATTGATCCGCGCCGTGACCGCAAATCGCTGGCGATACTCTTCGCCGCCGGGCTGGCATGTCTGGGAATCGCCGTTGTGAATGGTTGCCGGGCTTTGGTGGCCCGGCCGGTAGCCGGCAGTTGCCTGAGCCTAGAACAGCCGCCCGGCCGAATCGTCCACGCCGCGCATCGCGTCGTAGTCGAGCACCAGGCAGCGGATGCCGCGGTCCTCGGCCAACGTGCGGGCCTGCGGTTGATCTGCTGGGCGGCGAAAATGCCGGTGACCGGCTTGAGCAGCGGGTCGCGGTTGAGCAGTTCCAGGTAGCGGGTGAGCTGTTCGACCCCGTCGATGTCCCCGCGGCGCTTGAGCTCCACGGCCACCGTGGCCCCGGCGCCGTCGCGCGCCAGGATGTCCACCGGGCCGATCGCGGTCATGTACTCGCGGCGGATCAGGGTGTGCCCGTCGCCGAGCAGGTCGATCTGTTCGGCCAGCAGGCGCTGCAGGTCGGCTTCCACCCCGTCCTTGATCAGGCCCGGGTCGGTGCCCAGCTCGTGGGCCGAGTCGTGCTCGATCTGGTGGAAGTGGATGGTCAGCGTGTCATCGCTCTTCGCCGCGGCCAGACGCCACACCTCGGTGACGCCTTCCTCGGCCAGTTCGGGGGCCGGTTCCTGCACGTGCATGGTCAGCGGCGGGTTCATCCAGTTCAGCGGCTTGTAGCTGCCGCCGTCCGAGTGGATCAGCACCGATCCGTCGGCCTTGACCATGATCAGGCGCTTGGCCAGGGCAGGTGGGCACGCAGACGCCCGGCATAATCCACGGAACACTTTGCAACAACTAAACGCACCCACACAACACTACCTGCTGGCCGCGCCGGATGCAGGCAGCGTGTGACGCAGGTATCCGGTGGTGCCCGCCGGCGGTGTGATCGCTCGGCTGGAACCGGCTTGCTGCGATGCGGCATGATGGAGCCATGCCTCGTTCTAACCGTCCCCGCCGCAATGGAAGGTCGCGCAACACCACGTCGCGCCAACCTTCCGGGCCGCCGCAGTATGAGGAGGACTGGGTCGAACGGGCCCGCTACGGGTGGTGCGCCTGCAGGATGCCCCGGACGGGCAGTGGCATGTGCGCAAGATCAGCCCGCTGTCCGCGTCGAAGACCTACACCTGCCCGGGCTGCCACCGGGTGATCGGCGTGGGGGTCTCGCACCTGGTGGCCTGGCGGGCCGATCACTGGTCCGGCGACGACGCCTCGGCGGCGGCGCGACGGCACTGGCATGAACGGTGCTGGGAGATCCGCTCCTACCGTTACTGATGGTGTCTGTGGAGTTCCTGCGCACCATGGCCTTGTGCCAGAATGAAGGCGATGCCCGGCATCACGGCGGTGGGGCCCGCCGTACCCAACCTCGCACCAGTTGCGACAACGGTCCCTACCTCAGCAGCATCACTGTGCCCGAAAGGTAGGAGATCCACGATGAGCGTCACACTTTGCAACCCCGAATATTCCTCGGCTACCAGGCGGCGGTTATCCGCGCGCCATGCACCGTGTGGCCACCCAGTGGGGAGAAGGCATGAATTCCACGACGCCGAAGCCTGCCCGCACACCACACTTAGCCCGCCTGGTTCCGTTGGTGTTGGTTTTTCTTGGCGGGGCGCTGGGCACAGCCAGCCGGCAGGGCCTTGCCCTGCTCTTCCCACCGGTGGATTCGGTGCCGTACACCATCCTTGCCATCAACGTGCTCGGCGCCTTCCTGCTGGGACTGCTGCTTGAGTCCCTCGCCCAGCACAGCACCGAACAACGTCGCCACCGGGTCTGGCGGCTGCTGGTGGGGACCGGCTTCATGGGCGGGTTCACCACCTACAGTGCCCTGGCCGTGGACACGGCCCTGCTGCTGGGCGGGAACCGCCCGCTGGCGGGTGTGGCCTATGCACTGGGCACCGTGGTGCTCGGTTTCCTGGCGGCGGCCGCCGGAATCATCCTTGCCGCCACGATCCGGCGCTCCAACACCCGGCATGGACCGCCAGCCAGCGTGGAGTCAAATAGGTCCGCCGAGTCGGAACGGGGGCAGTGAGATGGATGTGATCCAGTTTGTGCTCTTGGCCCTGGCCGGGGGACTGGGGGCCGTCAGCCGCTTTGTGCTGGTGGAGTGGATCGCCGTGCGCTGGCGCGGCACCCTGCCGTGGGGCACGATCCTGATTAATCTGAGCGGATCCCTGGTGCTGGGCCTAATCACCGGGCTGGCGGTGGGCCACCTGCTGCCCGAGACCTGGCGGCTGATCCTGGGCGCCGGGTTCCTTGGCGGCTACACCACCTTCT
>NZ_BAXF01000209.1:0-3679 GCF_001310435.1 Arthrobacter sp. JCM 19049
GCTGGCCGAGCTGCGCATCGGCGATGCGCTGGCCTCGGACCTGCGGGAGGTGACCTTGGCGGAGATCACCGCGTTCGCCAATGAAACCGGGGACACCTTCTACGCGCACACGAACCAGAAGGCCGCCGAAGCCAACCCGTTCTTCCCGGGCATCGTGGCCCACGGCTACCTGCTGGTCTCCTGGGCCGCGGGACTGTTCGTGGAACCGGCGCCGGGGCCGGTGCTGGCCAACTACGGGTTGGAGAACCTGCGCTTCATCACCCCGGTGGGGGCGGGGGACTCGATTCGGGTGACCCTGACCGCCAAGAGGATCACCCCACGCGTCACCGACGAGTATGGGGAAGTGGCCTGGGATGCGGTGCTGCACAACCAGAATGACGAGATTGTGGCCACCTACGATGTGCTGACCCTGGTCGAAAAGCAGAATTCCACCTACGCCAACTGGACCGACTAGTTCCCCGGTCCGGCTGCCCAACTGGGGCAGCCACCCAGCGGCCCGCCACCGGCACATCATGCGCCGGTGGCGGGCCGCTGGGCTGTGGTCTCCCACGGTGCGGTGAATCCGCAACGAGCTGATGCAAAGAACTCCCCGCCAGAACCGCCGCGCCCAAGGGGGCAGCAGGTTCCGACGGGGAGTTCTTTCCCTGGGCGCTAACGGCTAGGGTTGGGTCTCCAGTGCGGCCTCGGTGGCAGCGTCGGCGCGCCGCGGCAGCTTGCGCCATGCCCACCAACCGTAGAGCGAGGCCAGGACCATGAACACCCAGGTGCCCAGCAGGGCCAGGGCCGGGTTGTTGCTGAAGATCGCCACCACGTAGGCCAGCGAGCCAAGGGCCATGAGCAGCCAGCCTGGACGCCAGCCGCAGGCGATCAAGACGAAGGAGGTGATCACCAGCGCCTCGGCCAGGAAACTGACCCAGATCACCGAGGTGCCGGCGGTAAAGGCAAAACCGCTGGTTAGCATCTCACCCAGGTGCAGCGCGGTGAGCACCGCCACCAGGATGACGCTCAGCGCCCAGGCGCCGGGACCAAACGTGCCCAAGGTGACCTTCCGGGTGAACTTTCCCTGGAATTCATAGCGGGAGAAGCGCCACAGGCCGAAGGCCGCGAGGATGAAGTAGGGCAGCGCGTAGATCAGCAGCTTCAGGTCGTACTGCAGGGCAATGACCAGCGGCCCGGCGAAGACCGAGAGCATCTGTGCCCACCAGCCAGGTCGTTGCGGTGCGCCAGCAGCAGGCAGGCAATCACCGAGAGCAGGGCGCTGAGCGAAAACAGGGCAACCTGGGTCCCGGACTGGGTGCCCGGCAGCTGCGAGAAAAGATTAAAGAATAGTTCTTCCACGACACTACTTAGCTAGTTCGGCAATGATAGGGGTCGGCGGGCGCTGCCTGCCGGCGGGGCAGGAGGATCACCCGGTCCGGGACCGGGCCCAGCGCATCACCATGCACCTTCACGATGCTATATCTGAAACCTGTGAAGCAATCTCAGCCGGCCACCCGGGAGCTGGCCCCCGGGGCACTAGGGGCGCTGGACGTGCAGCCCGTCAAAGACCATGGAAATCGCGTGCTGCTCCAGGCCTGCGGCGGTGATCACACCATCCTCCCGGTACCAGTCGACGACCGAGTTGATCATGCCGAACAGCAGGCGGGCGGTGGTGCGTGGCTCCAGGTCCTGGCGCAGGGAGCCTTCCTGCTGGGCCAGGGTCACCAGTTCTGCCAGCTTGCGGTCCACCGCGCGGCGGCGCTCCAGGGCAGCGCGTTCCAGGGCGGTGTTGCCGCGCAGGCGCAGCAGCAGGGTGACATAGGAGCGCTTGGCAACCAGGATCCGCACGGTGGCGCGCAGGAAGTATTCCAGGCGCTCGTCGGCGCTGCGCCCGTGGGTGTGCTCGTCCTCCACCACCGCCTCCAGCGGGATCAGGGCCTCATCCAGGGCCAGGCGCAGCAGGTCCTCCTTGGAGGGCACGTGATGGTAAATCGCGGACTTGCTGATCCCCAGCCGGTCGGCGAGCTTGCCCATGCTGGTGGCGTCATAGCCGTGGAGGTTGAAAAGCTCCACCGCGATCGCCAGCACGGAGCCTGGTCGTAGCCGGGCCGGCCACGACGGGCGGAGACGTTAACTGTTTCGGTTTCAGACATGATTCCTCGATTATCCCATTACGGAAGACAAAAACGGAGTGTGGGCGCAAACACCGGTTTGCCCCCACACCCCGTTGTGGCCGTACCCGCCGGGGGGCGGATGCGAACGCTACAGGTTGCGCATGTCGTAGATGCGCTTGAGCTTGCCCATGGAGCGCTCCAGGGTCTCGGGCTCAACGACCTCGATGGCGCAGCTGGAGCCAATGTGGATCTTGATCAGCGAGGCCAGTTCCTGCCCGGCGGTGGAGACCTCGTGCGCGGTCGCGTCACTGCGGCGCTCGACCTTGACCGCCAGCTGGTCCATGCGTCCGGGCCGGGTGAGCACCAGCTGGAAATGCGGGGAGAGGGCCGGGACCTTCAGGATCAGTTCCTCGATCTGGCTGGGGAACAGGTTCACCCCGCGCAGGATGATCATGTCGTCGCTGCGCCCGGTGATCCGGCCCATGCGGCGGTGCCCGGGCCGGGCGGTGCCGGGCAGCAGCCGGGTCAGGTCATGGGTGCGGTAGCGGATGATCGGCAGCGCCTGCTTGGTCAGCGAGGTGAACACCAGTTCGCCGTGCTGCCCGTCGGGCAGCACCTTGGTTTCGTCGTAGGCGTCCAGGATCTCCGGGCGGAAGTAGTCCTCCCAGATGTGGCTGCCGTCCTTGAGCTCATTGGATTCCCCGGCCACTCCCGGACCCATGACCTCACTGAGGCCATAGATGTCGCAGGCGTCTAGCCCGAACATCTCCTCCAGCTCGTGGCGCATCTCCTCGGTCCACGGCTCGGCGCCAAGCACCGCCACCTTCAGCGAGGTGCCGCGCGGATCCAGGCCCATGCGCTGCATCGCATCCCCAATGGTCAGCAGGTAGGTGGGGGTGCACAGGATGGCGTCGGGCTGGAAGTCGTGGATCAGGGTAATCTGCTTTTCGGTCTGGCCCCCGGACATCGGGATGACCGTGGTGCCCAGCTTCTCGGCCGCCGCGTGGGCGCCCAGCCCGCCGGTGAACAGGCCGTAGCCGTAGGCGTTGTGCACCTTCCAGCCCGGCTTGACCCCGGACAGGCGCAGGCAGCGGGCCCCGAGTCGGGCCCAGTCATCTAGGTCCTTCTGGGTGTAGCCGACCACGGTGGCCCGCCCGGTGGTGCCCGAGGAGGCGTGCAGGCGGGCGATCTGGTGCTGGGGTACCGCGAACATCCCGAACGGGTAGGACTTGCGCAGGTCCTCCTTCTCGGTGAAGGGGAACTTGGCCAGGTCGGACAATTCCTTCATGTCCCCCGGGTGCACACCGGCCGCGTCGTACTTCTGGCGGTAGTACGGAACATTCTGGTAGGCGTACGCGATGGTTTCCTGCAACCGGGTGAGCTGGATCGATTCGATCTCATCCCGGCTCATCAGTTCCTCGGGATCCAGCGGGTTGGGTAGCTCTTCGCGTTCGGGGTTCTGGGTCATGCTCAAATCTTTCGTTCGTGATGTGGTGGGGCCGTGCGCACCGGCGGACCGGTGGCGGGGAGCCAGGCTGCTCGGGCTTTTGCTGCGCCGCCTTCTGGTGGGACGCCCCGGGGCCTGG
>NZ_BAXF01000210.1:0-3640 GCF_001310435.1 Arthrobacter sp. JCM 19049
CACCTGGCCGGGCCCGGGGCCGGGGTGGAAACCCGTTTCGTTGAGCACCGCGGCAACACCACCAGCAGCGTGGAGGAGGCCCACGAGATCCTGCGGCTGGTGGATGAGCATCTGGGGCTGGAATGGGCCGACGGCCCGCAATCGGCGCCGCGGCCCCTGGAACAGCACGACATCCTGGTGGTGGCCGCCTACAACGCGCAGGTGAACCTGTTGCAGCAGTTGCTGCAGGACAACGCTACGCCGATGTCCGGGTGGGCACCGTAGACAAGTTCCAGGGCCAGGAGGCCCCGGTGGTGCTGGTCTCCATGGCCTGTTCCAGCGCCGAGGACGCGGCCCGCGGCATCGACTTTCTGCTCAACCGCAACCGGATCAACGTCGCGATCTCCCGCGGCCAATGGCGGGCGGTGATTGTGCGTTCCCCGCGGCTGACCGACTACCTGCCAACCTCGATTCCCAACCTCTCCCAGCTCGGTGCGTTCTTGAGCCTCTAGCACCATAGATCCTCAGCATCCGGCTTCCTTCATGGGGAGGAAAGAGGTTGTGGGCTCATCGGGCAAGACTTCAGCGGCCCGCCTCGACAGACGCGCACTGACTGACGCAACGGGAAAGACGGGTCGCGGTCAACCACCGGCACCAACGGAACCAGCGGGCAAGCGGCGTTCTGACCGTCCATGGTGGGCAAAAGACCGTAGCAGCATGGCGGCTGAATCTATTCTGCAGCTGGGCACCGCTCAGGGGGCAGTGCGGGGTCAGTAGGCTGGAGGAATGGAACTGCGCGCAAAGGCCTTACTGTTCGATATTGACGGAACGTTGGTGGATTCGACTCCCGCGGTCGAACGGACCTGGCGGACGTGGGCTGAGCGCTATGGGTTTGATGCGGCCCGTATCCTCACCCAGAGCCACGGTCGGCGTACCGAGGATGTGGTCTCCATGCTGCTGCCGGCGGATCAGGTCGACAAGGCGTGTGCCGTACTGCTGGAGATGGAGCTTGCTGACCTGGACGGTGTTGTGGCGCTGCCGGGAGTTTCAAGCATGCTTCAAGGTCTCGTTGCGCAGCGTTGGGGCGTGGTCACCTCGGGTGGCGCGCAGCTCATGCGTGCCCGTTTGACGGCAGCAGGGTTGCCGTCCCCGCAAGTTTTCATCAGCGCCGAAGACGTGTCGCAGGGCAAACCAGATCCGCAGGGGTACCTGTTGGCGGCACAGCGGCTAGGGGTAGCTCCCTCACAAGCGCTGGTGATCGAAGATGCCCCGGCCGGCATTCACGCCGGAAGGGCGGCCGGAGCCACGGTACTGGCCGTCGCGACCTCCCACGCTGCCCAAGAGCTCTCCGATGCTGATTTCGTGGTGCAAAACCTGGAGCAGGTGCAGGTTCACCGGCAGGACGGGCTTCTTGTGCTCCGGGGCAGAGCCCTGGACGTCAGCCGCTGATCCTGCGTTGCCAGCCCATCCCCGCTCCCCGGTGCCCCAGGTTTGGCCCAAGTTTGGCGCATCAACGCAGGGACTCCTGCGGCATCAATCTGCGTTCATGCCGCAACGCGGTGCGTCCTGCCGTCTTGGTGACAGCAGGACGCACACGGGGATGAGGTTGGCTACCGGCCGCTACCGGGCCTTGTCGATGACCTCGTCCACGTCGAAGAAGTGGGAGAGCACCGGACGGTCCCCCCGCTTTTCCTTGGCGAACTGCAGGCCGTCAACGTTGACCCGCATCTGCCGCTGGTATTCGTCGGTCTGCTGCATCCAGGCGGTGGTGGTGCCGTCCACCCCGTAGAAGTAGCGGAAGCCGGCGTCCTTGAAGACCTTGTAGCGGGACCCGGAGTACTGGCCCACCTGGGCGATGTCCGAACCGAACGGGTAGATCAGCTGGTCGGTCTTGCCCACCAGCGGCTCCACTTCGTCCTTCCACAGCTTGGTGTCGCGCTTGAGCCGGTCCAGGGAGACCTTTCCGGTGGCGATGTGGCCCCAGGAGTGCGAGGCGAAGACCCAGCCGTTGTCCTTCATCGCCTCGGCCACTTCCTTGGCGGCGGCCTTGTCCTTGTCCATGTTCTTGTTCTCCGGGTACTGGCTGTCGGAGGTGCGGTAGCCGAACAGGCCGTTGTAGCCGGTCATCGCCAGCAGCCCGCGCGCCCCGCGGTAGGAGAAGTCGGGGTGTTCCTCCACGAAGTCATCGACCATGGTGCTCACGTCGTAGGCGCCGGTGTGTTCCTTGCCCTCGCGTCGGTGTAGACGTTGCGCACCTTGCCCTCGTCGGTGACGATGAGCTTGTCGGCGAACCCGTCCCCGTCCATGTACTCGTAGTAGCTCACGTCGTCGATGGACAGCACCAGCGGCTTCTTGCCCTTGGGCAGCATGATCTTGCCGTACTTCATCTTCCGTTCTTGTCGGGCTTGGCGAAGTCGGTCGGGTTGACCAGCACGTAGTCGCGCTCGTAGAGCTGGTCCAGGATCTTGGAGAATTCGTCCTGGGTGACCATGTAGTCCTTGTAGCCCTGGGCTTCCCCGTCCCCGTCGAAGGCGCGGTCGGTGTCGATCACCAGGGAGTGGAAGAACAGGTGCGGGATCTGGTTCGGCTTCTCCCAGGCCACCGTCGCGTCCTTTTCCTCCTGCAGGCCGCTGGCCAGCGAGTTGAGTTCCTCATTGGGCTCGTCCTTGACCAGCTTCATCGCCGCGTCATAGTCGTACCCGTCGGCTAGCCGGTTGACCTCGGCCTTGACCTGCTTGACCCGTTCGGCTTCTTGGGCCTTGGCCTGCTCCTGGCTCTGTTGTTCATCCTGCTGCGATCCGGCGGCCTCCGGGCCGCCCGCAGCGTCGTCTGCCTGGCTGCAGCCGGCCAGCAGCAGGGAGAGAATTGCCACGGATGAGAGCAGCTTGGTTCGGTTCACGGGTTGACAGCCTCCAAAGGTCGGCAGGTTTACGCTTTCCTTGCTTCGACCTACACAGGCCGGGGCCGGTTCAGAACCGCCGGTGTAACTTTGGACAAGCGTGTTGCCCGAGGTGAACATTCCCCTCCTACTCAGCCCCGGATGCCCGGGTTGCTTCGGCTGTGGCGCCCACCGCGTGTTGCAGCAGATGAACTAGGATAAACAGGTTAGGCAGGAGACAAGGACGAAGGAAGTTTATGCAGCCCTCGCACCGCGCGAATCGCTTGTGGCACCAGTCCCAGCAGTTCCGCCGGTCCGCCGCCTACCGGCTGATCACCGCCCCGCCGTGGGCGCTGGCGTTTATTCGGGCCGAATTCACCGCCGACCGTCCCGGGTGTCCCTGGAACTGTTCCACGCCTCCCTGGATTCCTTCCTGCGCCAGGCCCGGGACAGCGAAGAGCAGGTTCCGGCCAGTTCCACGGCCGAGGACTTCGCCGAAGGCTGGGTGCGCCAGGGCATCCTGGCCCGGCCGCTGATTGACGGACGCTTCAGCTACGAGCCGTCCGCGGCGACTGCGGGTGCTGCGCTTTTTGGACGAGCTGTCCACCGACGACTCGCGGCTGAACTCCTCCCGGCTGAACACGCTGCTGACCTCCCTGGAATCCCTGGCCCATGAGACCGACCCGGATCCGCAGGCCCGCATCCGGGCGCTGGAGGCGGAGATTGCCCAGCGCCAGGCGAAGATCGATGCGCTGCGGGCCGGCACGACCGGCGGTGCTTCCC
>NZ_BAXF01000211.1:0-3622 GCF_001310435.1 Arthrobacter sp. JCM 19049
GTGGACCTGGTGAAGGATCCGGGCGAGGCCATGACCCGCTCGGCCGAACTGGTCACCGAGGCCGGCACCCGGCTGGCCAAGACCATCGCGCAGGAGCATGCCGCGAGCACCACCGCGGGCCGCCGGTAGGCAACCGGCACCCACCCGCACCCAAGGAATCACACATCAGGAATCAGGAGCACGAACTGTGAGCACCGAAACCACCCAGGCCGCCACCGGCACCGAGACGACCACCGAGTTCGACTTGGTGTTGCGCGGCGAACGCATCCTGACCACGGCCGGAATCACCGCCCGCGAAGTGGGCGTGAAGGACGGGAAGATCGTGGCCATCGAACCGCTGGGCAACAACCTGCGCGGCGAACGGGTCATCGAGGTCGGTGCCGATGAGGTGCTGCTGCCGGGCCTGGTGGACACCCACGTCCACGTCAACGAGCCGGGCCGCACCGAATGGGAAGGCTTCGAATCGGCCACCAAGGCCGCCGCCGCCGGCGGGGTGACCACCATCGTGGACATGCCGCTGAACTCCATCCCGCCCACCGTGAACCTTCAGGCGCTGGAAATCAAGCGCGAGGCCGCCAGCACCAAGGCGTACGTCAACGTCGGGTTCTGGGGCGGGGCCATCCCGGGGAACAAGAAGGACCTGCGCGAACTGCACGACGCCGGGGTGTTCGGCTTCAAGTGCTTCCTGCTGCACTCCGGCGTGGACGAGTTCCCCTCCCTCACCGTTGAGGAGATGGAGGAGGACATGGAGGAGCTGAAGACCTTCGACTCGCTGATGATCGTGCACGCCGAGGACTCCCACGCCATCGACCGCGCCCCGGACGCCGAGGGCGACCAGTACGAGCGGTTCCTCAAGTCCCGCCCACGCGGCGCGGAAAACGTGGCCATCGCCAGGTGATCGAGCGCGCCCGCTGGACCGGGGCCCGCGCCCACGTGCTGCACCTGTCCAGCTCGGACGCGCTGGCCATGATCAAGAGCGCCAAGGCGGACGGTGTGAAGCTGACCGTGGAAACCTGCCCGCACTACCTGACCCTGCTGGCCGAGGAAATCCCCAACGGCGCCACCGCCTACAAGTGCTGCCCGCCGATCCGTGAGGCCTCCAACCGCGAACTGCTGTGGAAGGGCCTGGAGGAGGGGGTCATCGACTGCATCGTCTCGGACCACTCGCCCTCCACCATCGACCTGAAGGATGTGGAAAACGGGGACTTCGGCGTCGCCTGGGGCGGGGTCGCCTCCCTGCAGCTGGGCCTGCCGCTGATCTGGTCCGAGGCCAAGCAGCGCGGCATCGGCCTGGAACAGGTCATTTCGTGGATGTCCACCAAGCCGGCCGAACTGGCCGGGCTGAAGAACAAGGGCGCCATCGCCCTGGGCAACGACGCCGACTTCGCGCTCTTCGCCCCGGATGAGGCGTTCGTGGTGGACGTGAAGAAGCTGCACCACAAGAACCCGATCTGCCCCTACGAGGGCAAGACCCTGGCCGGGGTCATCCGCTCGGCCATGGTGGGCGGGGTCGACGTGGACTTCCAGACGCCGAAGGGCAAGCTGATCCGACGCGGCGAGGCGTAGGAAGTCTGCCGCAGCAGCCAGCGCCTCCCCTCACGAGATAACTTCGAAGTGAGGGGAGGCGCTTTTGCTTTTCCCGCGAGCTAGGTCAGTGCTTCTCAAATCGAGGTAAACCGTTACCCGCACGGCGATGCTAAGAAGGCTCGTGATGCCTTGCCTAGCTCCTGGTTGTGGTGCGCCCCCCAGGTGCGCCCGGCAACACTCAGGCAGGTGCCCGGTAGGGCGATGAAGGCCAGGGTGTACAGGGGCGAGAAAGAGATTCCTGCGCTCGTGCTCCTGCCGCGGACGGCGACGAGCAAGGTCAGCGGCAAACGCGCCTTAGGATCAGCGCTGCGTTAGTTCGGCAATGGCGGCCTTCCAATTGTGAAGCGGCTACTTGGACAGCTCCACACCATGTCAGGAGGTCTTCATCCGCCGAGCAATTCAACGCGCCTCACCGAGCACTACACTTAGCGTCGACGCCTGTGCTTTGAATGCAGAAGTGGCGCTTCTGCCTTTATCCGCTTGCGTCCCGAGGCAGACCCGGTATCCGTTTCCTGCTCTTCCCACTCCCGGTTCCGTCGCTTGCAGACGGTGACGATGGTTCGCCGGATCGCATCGGAGAGCACCATGACGGAAAGCGCCGTCCAAAATGCAAGCCAGAGCCACTGCTCCAGTACAGTGAAGGACGTGAAATGCCACGGCCGCCGAACGCTGGGAAGCTCCTCAGGCGGCTGAACGACGCCGCTAACCCAGAGCAGGGCCAATGCCGCGATTCCCAGGCAAATCAATCCGACCAGCAGCTCGGTTAGCGCAGGGCCCCACTTCATGCCTTGTTGGTGTCGACTCGTTGCGCGTGCTGCCACTTAATCAGTCCACGTCCTTTCCATGGGGTCCTCGTCATACAATCGGTGAGCGCTATTCGTCTGGTATATGCTGCTGCAGCTAGGCGCTTTCCAAGGCCTCCTTGGACTTGGCGATCGCAAAGCCCCACGCGTCCGAGACGGTGGCCTTGGGCGGCAGCGAAATCTCCTGCGGGTTGGTCTGGATGTCCAACAGGTAGGGGCCCTCGCTGGCCAGGGCGGCGGCGACGGCGGCATCCAGCTGTTGGGGGTCGGTGACCCGCTGCACCTTCAGGCCCATGGCCTGGGCCACCGCGGAAATGTCGGGGTTGTCCAGCTCGGTGCCGAATTCCTGCAGCCCGCCCTGCTCCTGCTCCAGCTTCACCATGCCCAGCCGCCCGTTGTTGTACACCACGAACTTCACCGGCAGGTTGTAGGTCACCGCGGTGCGCAAATCCCCGAGCAGCATCATCAGCCGCCGTCCCCGCAGTTGGCGATCACCTGGCGGGTGCGGTCCAGGGCCTGGGCGCCCAGCGCCTGAGGCATGGCGTTGGCCATGGAGCCCAAGTTGTAGGAGCCAGCAGCCGCCGGGTCCCGCTCATCGTGATGAACCGGGAAAGCCAGACGGTGGACATGCCGGTGTCGCTGGTGAAGATCGCGTCCTGGTCCGCCTGAGCGTCCAGGGCGGCGGCCACCGCCTCCGGGCGGATCAGCTCATCCGGGTTTTCCACCAGGCTGCGCACCTTGCCGATCAGACCTCGGTCCCGCTGCGGGTCGGTGATCTTCATTTGACGCTGCATCCAGTGCTCGTAGTCCTTGCGCATGGCGCTCAGGTGCTTGCCCTCGCGCGAGGTGTTCAGCAGCGGCAGCAGCTCGGTGAGGGTGGGCTGCACGTGCCCGACCAGGGAATGGGCCACCTGGGTGCGCCGGCCAATGTGCTCGGCGCGCATGTCCAGCTGGATCACCGTCTTGCCGGTGGGGTACCAGTCCCGGTAGGGGAAGTCGGTGCCCACCAGGAACAGCACCTCGGCCTCATCCAGCGCCTTGGCCGCCGCCGGGTTGCCGATCAGCCCGGTCTGCCCCACCTGGTAGGGGTTCTGCTCTTCCAGGCCCTCCTTGGCCTTGAGGGTCAGCACCATCGGGGCCTGCAGCCGCTCGGCCAGCTCGAGTACCTCGGGACGTGCTTCCCGGGTGCCCACGCCCACCAGCAGGGTGACCTTCGCGGCGTCCTGCAGCAC
>NZ_BAXF01000212.1:0-3615 GCF_001310435.1 Arthrobacter sp. JCM 19049
TGCCGGTTCCGGCACGGGCCCGCCGGCGTGAGTCCCCAATTTCCTTTCGCTCCCGGTCAGCGTGCGACTGCCCGGGTCCGAGGGGCTAGGTCAGCTGCAAGGTGGTCAGGCAGGTCGCGTCCTCATCGGAGACCGTGGAAATGTTGGTCGTTCCGCTCTTGCCCTGTGCCTCGACCGTCAGAGTCCCCTCCATGCCGCGTGGCAGCCAGAGCCCCACAAATCCGTTGTCGAAGGTTTGCATGGATTCGTCCACGAGCTTCTGCCCGGTCTTGTTGTCGGTGACGGTGACCTTCACGTCTGAGTTCTGCATCTCCCCAGGCAGGTGGTCAGGCTGTGGAAGTGGCAGTCGTGGGTCTGCTGCTGGTAGGGGGCGAAGGACAGGTAGAACTTGTCCTCCGGCATCGGCAGGGTGACTTCCTGCTGGTCATCCATGAGAACCAGTCCCGCGGGCCGCACCGAGGCGATCAGGCTTTGGCTGCGTTCGCTCACCGGCAGGGCATCCAGCCGGTCGATGATCTGGGTGGTGTTCAATCCGTCGAGTCCCTGGGTCGTCAGGAACTGCTGCGTGGAGTCGGCGGCCTGCACGCTGGTGGTGGGGGCCGGTTCCGGGGTGCTGCTGCACCCGGTCAGGGCCAGCGCCCCCACGGCGAGCACTCCAAGGACACGGGCTGTGTGTCCGGCGGCGGTGCGGTGGCGGTTGTGCTTGGGTGTTGTCCTTTGCCATGGTGGTTCCTCGTGCTGGGGTGCGCGGTGGGCCAGGGGCCCACCGCGCGTGGAGTGGAGTGGTTTTGGGGGTCGGTTACAGGCCGGCCAGCATGTCCTTCATCTGCTGAATTTCGGCCTGCTGATCGTTGACGACCTGTTCGGCCATATCGATGGCCGGTTGGTAGGACCCGTCGCGAATCTGGTCCTCGGCCATGGTCACGGCCCCCTCGTGGTGGGCAATCATCTGCTCAAGGAACAGCTTGGAGGCGTCCACCCCTTCGGCTTCCTGCAGGGCCTGCAGGTCTTCCTCGCTCATCATCCGTCCCCGTGGCCCATGTCGTGCATGTTGTGGGACTCTTCCACGCCCCACTCCTGCTGCCAGGACTGCAGTTTCTCGATTTCCGGGCCCTGGGCTTCCTTGATCTGCTCGGCCAGGTTGGTCACCTGCGTGTCGATGCCCTGCTTGGCCAGGACGATGTCGCTCATTTCGATGGCCTGCTCGTGGTGAACGCTCATCATCGCGGCAAAGGACTTGTCCGCGTCGTTAACGCTTGCTGTCGGGGCCGAGGTGGCGGTCTGCTCCGGGGTGGCCCCCGGGTCCTGATCCTGGGTGGCGCACCCGACCAGCACTGGGGCAAGGCCCAGGCTCAGGGCAGCAAGAACGGCAATTGGCTTCTTCATGTGGGTTTTCTCCGTGATTTCGCATCGCTGAGGGCACGAACGGATCGAAAGTCCGTGTGCCGGGGCATGGGTTTTCGACTCCCGCCGGAAGCGCAGGAAGGCGCGCGGGAGCCTGCCGATCAGGTGCGGCTAATACACAACGCCTGCAGCGATGGGCTTGGCCGGAAGCGCCGTGCCCGGAGGCGGTACCCGGGTCCTGCCCGGCAGAACCCGATGCGGCGGGCCCAGAAGGCTGGCAGCACGCCGAGGGTGAGGAAAAGCAGCAGCAGCGCGGCGACACAGGCGGCGCTCACCACCTGCTGATCACCGCTTTTCTGGCATTCGGCGCATCCCACGGCAGAGGTATCGGCCAGCAGATGCTGGTCGTCGGTGGCCGTCGGCGTCTGTGCCAGCTGCCCGGCGGCGGTGAAGGATGGGCCTCATGCAGGTGCGGTGCCGTGCAGGTTCAGTCCATGCATCAGCAGCAAACCCACCACGACGGCCGCGGCCAGCAGAATCCCACGCAACATGCCGGGCAGGGTGCCGGGCACCGACGGCGCCGGCGGCTGCCGCAGGACGGGTGGGATGTTCATATCTGCAGATTCTAGCCACACGGACTGTGAGCCCCCTAAGCAGGGAAGTTCCATCTTCACGCCGGCGCGGGAGCTGACAGGGGCCTTGTCTGTTCCTGAAGATTCGCTCACCCTCACTGGATTTAATACCCCTAGGGGTATAGTCTCGACTGTGGTAAAGGAAATGAAGAGCACTCAAGCCGCCACCGGCAGCTCTAACCAGGACGAGCAACCACAACCCATGGTTTCCACAGCGAACGCGAAAGGGGCATCATGAGTACCTCCGAGAACGAAGAGCACCAAGCCGCCACGGCCACTCAAGACAACCGCAATCTTCAGCGCACGCAGAACACCGCCAAGGGCGCCAGGAACATGCCCTGCATGCCGAAGCAGGGCATTCCGCCCAGCACGCGGAGCACTTGGAGCACCAGCATCCGGCGGATCACCAGGATCACGCCGGGCACGAAGACCATTCGGCACATGCCAGCCACGGCGGACATGGTGGACATGGTGGCCACGGCGATCACGCCGCCGTATTCCGCAAGATGTTCTGGATCAGCCTGGTGCTGTCCATTCCCGTGGTCTACTTCAGCCCGATGTTCGCCGACCTGCTCGGCTACCAGATTCCCCAATTCCCCGGGTCCAGTGGATTGCCCCGATCCTGGGCACCGTCATCTACTTCTACGGCGGCTGGCCCTTCCTCTCCGGAGGTGTTTCTGAACTGAAGTCCCGCCAGCCGGGAATGATGCTGCTGATTGCCATGGCCATCACCGTGGCCCTGATCGCCTCCTGGGCCACGAGCCTGGACATTGGGGGGCTGATGCTGGACTTCTGGTGGGAGCTGGCGCTGCTGGTGGTCATCATGCTCTTGGGACACTGGATGGAGATGCGCGCCCTGGGCGCGGCCTCCGGCGCGTTGGACGCGCTGGCCGAACTGTTGCCCGATGAGGCGGAGAAGGTGACGGAGAACGGCACCGAAACCGTGACCCTGGACCAGTTGCAGGCCGGCGATACCGTCCTGGTCCGCTCCGGCGCCCGCGTTCCGGCCGACGGACGGATTGTGGATGGCGGCGCGGAGTTCGACGAATCGATGATCACCGGCGAGTCCAAGACCGTCTACCGCGACGCCGGGCAGAACGTGGTGGCCGGAACGGTGGCCACGGACAACTCGGTGCGCGTTGAGGTGCAGGCCACCGGCGAGGACACCGCGCTGGCCGGAATCCAGCGCCTGGTCTCCGAGGCCCAGCAGTCCTCCTCCCGCGCCCAGGCGCTGGCCGACCGGGCGGCCGCCTGGCTGTTCTGGTTTGCCCTGGGTGCCGGCATCCTGACCTTCATCATCTGGATGCTCATCGGCCAACCCGATGACGCGGTGGTGCGCACCGTGACGGTGCTGGTCATTGCCTGCCCGCACGCGCTGGGCCTGGCCATCCCGCTGGTGATTGCCATCTCCACCGAACGCGCCGCGCGCTCCGGGGTGCTGGTGAAGAACCGCATCGCACTGGAGCGCATGCGCAACATTGACGTGGTGCTCTTTGACAAGACCGGCACCCTGACCGAGGGCGCCCACGCGGTGACCAGCACCGCGGCGGTTTCCCCGGTTTCCGAGGGCGAGCTGCTTTCCGTGGCCGCCGCGGCGGAAGCCGACAGTGAGCACCCGGTGGCCCGCGCCATCGTCGCG
>NZ_BAXF01000213.1:0-3604 GCF_001310435.1 Arthrobacter sp. JCM 19049
CCGGCGAGGATGGGGTGCTGCAGCGCTGGCGGCAGCTGTTTGCCGCGCGCCGGGACATCTACGAGGACCTGGCGGACCTGACTGTCACGGTCGAGGGCAAGAGCGTGAACGAGCTGGTCGAGCTGATCCAGGGCCATGTGATTAGTGCCACGAGATAGGGCTATTCGCGAATCCCGCGCGTACTCTGGAAAGATCAGCACCACAGGAGGATCTCTACGGATGCCTTTAGCACCCACCACACTTCAGGTCACCGGAGCATCACCGGAGCAGAACTATCCGGTTCTGGTCGGTAACGGTTTGCTGGGACAGCTTCCCGAATTGCTTGGACCAAGTGTCAAGAAGATTTTGATCATCCACCCGCGGGCCCTGCGCACCACCGGGGACCTGGTCAAGGATGAACTCGATACCAAGGGCTACTCGGCGATCACCGCCGAAATCCCGGACGCCGAGGAAGGCAAGCACATCCAGGTTGCCGCCTTCTGCTGGGAGGTCCTGGGCAAGAACGACTTCACCCGCTCGGATGCGGTCATCTCCGTGGGCGGCGGCGCCGTCTCGGATGTGGCCGGCTTCGTGGCCGCCACCTGGCTGCGCGGGGTGAAGGTCGTGCACGTGCCCACCTCCGTGCTGGGCATGGTGGACGCCGCCGTGGGCGGCAAGACCGGAATCAACACCGCCGAGGGCAAGAACCTGGTCGGCTCCTTCCACCCGCCGGCCGGAGTGCTGGTGGACCTGGACGCCTGGCCACCTTGCCGAAGAACGAACTGGTGACCGGGCTGGCCGAAGCGGTCAAGTGCGGTTTCATCAAGGACGAGCGGATCCTGGAGCTCATCGAGGAAAACCCCGAAGAGGCCATGGATCCCACCAGCGAGCGGCTGCGTGAAATCATCGAACGCACCATCGCGGTAAAGGTCGACGTGGTCTCCCGGGACCTGAAGGAATCCGGGGACCGCGAATACCTGAACTACGGGCACACCCTGGGCCATGCCATCGAGCTGGCCGAACGCTACCAGATGCGCCACGGCGCGGCGGTGTCCATTGGACTGTGCTTCGCCGCGGAACTGGGACGCTCGGTGGGCTACACCCCGGATGCGGTGGCCGAACGCCACGCCGCGATCCTATCCTCGCTGGGACTGCCCACCACCTATCGCAACGACCGCTGGGCGTCGCTGCTGGACGGGATGAAGCGGGACAAGAAGGCCCGAGGCGACCAGCTGCGCTTCGTGGTCCTGGAAGATATTGGCAAGCCGCGGATCTATGAAGTTCCGGATAACTCGCTGTTGTTCGCGGCCTACCAGGAGATTGGTGAGTAAGAAATGACTGAGGCACGACACAACGCGGTGTCCTTCGAAGTCGCCTCCGTCAACCGTGAAGGTGTGGACACCTCCATTGACGGAATCCTGATCAACCCCGAAACGATGCGCGCCTACGTGGCCGATGAGGCCGCCGCGGAACGCTCCATGCAGGTCGGTTCGCCCACCGACCAGGTGGTCATCCACCTGGCCCGCGGCGAACTGGCCCAGGCGGGGGAGATGATCACCGAGCAGCGCCTGCTGGACCCGATGAACGCGCACCTGCGGGTGCTGGACACCGAGCTGACCCGCATGCAGGGGGACACCCAGCGGGCCATCAACCGGCTGCGCAAGCTGGCCGAGGAGTTCGCCGACACCGAGTACGAGCCGCTGATGCAGCACCATTTGGGCATGGCGTTCTACGAAACCCGGGACTACCGTGCGGCGGTGACCCGCTTCACCCTGGCCCTGGAGCAGCGTCAGGCGATCAACGCGCCCAAGCACCTGGTGGACGCCTCGCGCATCTGCCTGCAAATGGCCGAACAGCGCCTGCAGGCCAGCGCCTAACACGGCGCCGGCGGATCGATGCGCTAGACTAGGACATGGTTTTTTGACAAAGGGCCGGCGTGAGCCGGCTGAATATGAGGATTGAGGACTCGTGGCAGATACGACTGACATCAAAAACGGTCAGGTCATCAAGATTGACGGCCAGCTGTGGACCATCATTGACTTCCAGCACGTGAAGCCGGGCAAGGGTGGGGCGTTCGTGCGTACCAAGATGCGCAACGTCGTCACCGGACGCGTCCAGGACAAGACCTACAACGCCGGGGCGAAGATCGAAACCGCCAACGTTGACCGCCGCGACTACCAGTACCTCTACCAGGACGGGGAAGACTACGTCTTCATGAACCTGGATGACTACGACCAGGTCACCGTCTCCGGCGCCACCGTGGGCGACGCCGCCGACTACATGCTGGAAAACCAGGAACTGACCATCGCCATGTACGACGGCAACCCGCTGTACGTGGAAATGCCGCCGTCGGTCATCCTGGAAATCACCTACACCGAGCCGGGCCTGCAGGGCGACCGCTCCTCGGCAGGCACCAACCGGCCACCCTGGAAACCGGCAAGATCATTCAGGTGCCGCTGTTCGTCGAGCAGAACACCAAGGTCAAGGTCGATACCCGCAACGGTGACTACCTGGACGTGTCTCCTAGTGAGTGCCCGTGCCAAGCCCGCCGCCGGCCCTGGAATTCCTCTTCGAAGCCGAACAACGCGGCGCCGAGCCGCTGGCCGTGGCCGTCGGACGCCGGGAGAACTCCGAGATCGTGATCAACGAGTACTCCATCCAGATCATCGAGGGCGTCACCGCCCAGCAGCAGCGCATCGATGAGATCCTGGAAAGCTACGTGCGCGGCTGGACCCTGGAACGCATGCCGTCGGTGGATCGCATCGCCCTGCGCATCGGCGTGTGGGAACTGCTGTACAACGACGACGTGCCCGACGCCGTCGCCGTCGCCGAGGCCGTGGCCAACGTGCGTGAGCTGTCCACCGACGATTCCCCGGAATTCGTCAATGGCGTGCTCGGCCGCATCCAGCAAATCAAGGACACCCTGGTCGACTGATCCTCACCCTGCCTGTCCCCGCGCAAGCCGGAACCCGATTCGTGGTTCCGGCTTGCGGCGTTTAACCTCCCTTTCGGCCACGTCCCGGTGGCCGCGGCGTCGGCCCCACGCCGTACTATGCGGCGCAATGTTTCGGCGGTGGCGCGCAGTGTGGCCAAGTGAACATTGCGGCTGCCTGCAACTGCGTCGCGGGCAGGAAGTGCCGCTGCGGCGCGCACGGAGGCAGCGTCAACGACGCCGCTTGTGACCGAACTAACGCATCATTCATGGTCATGTATAGCTTTTCGGTGGGGAAGTGGTGCCGGGACGTGATAATTTCATAGGAGCAATATTCCTTTAAGAACCGTCCCGTGAGGCGGAGAAGGGAGAGATGCAACGCATGAGCGAGAAATCGCCGGCAACGCCTGGCGCCCGCACGGTGCTGTCCTCGGACGACATCGAACGCGTGCTGACGCGCATCGCCTTTGAAATCATTGAGGCCAACAAGGGCACCGAGGACCTGGTGCTGCTGGGCATCCCGCGCCGCGGCTATCCGCTGGCCCAACGCCTGGCCGAACGCATCGCCGCCACCACCTCCGGCGCCATCAACCCCGAATCGCTGGTCGGGCAGCTGGACATCACCATGTACCGCGACGACCTGCGCACCTCCACCACCCGCACCCCGGCACCCACGCGGCTGCCGCCGGCGGG
>NZ_BAXF01000214.1:0-3602 GCF_001310435.1 Arthrobacter sp. JCM 19049
CCATCACCGCCACCGCACCGACGGCGGTGATGAGCGCACCCCACCAGCCTGCGCCAGCCAGGGCAGGTCATGCCCGCGGCAGCCGATGAGCCAGATGAGCAACCCCAGTACCGACAGCCAGGTGCCAAGCTCAAGATCCAGTTGGGGATGCTGCGCGGAACATTGCCCCACTCCTGCTCGCTCAGGCGCCGGAACGGGACGCTGACCTTCTCGGTGCGCGCCAGGATACTTGCCATCTCGTTTTCCTGTCCCATCGGCCCCTTTGCCTCTCGTTCATGATCCCCGTTTGATTGGGAGTTCCCTAAATCAAGACTAGTTTTGGTGAAGCGGGGAAGAAGGCCCGGAAGGAGGACTTTGCGGCGCGGCTCGTCAACATTTTGGAGGAGCTGCGCAGCCCGCCGCGGTGGCACGAGGCGTCCGATTAAACGACGACGGCGGGTTTGCCCCTGGTATCAGGGACAAACCGCCGTCGTTCAGCTAGCGCTGGACGCTACGCGGCAATTAGTTGCCGGTCAGCTTCTCGCGCAGGGCAGCCAGTGCCTCGTCCGAAGCCAGGGTTCCGGAATCGGAAGCCGGTGCCTCGGAGGAGTACGAAGCCGGTGCCGGCTCGGCAGCGGTCGGCTCGGCGGTGGCGTCGGCGTTCATGGCCTCGGCAACCTGCTTCTTGTGAGCTTCCCAACGCTCCTGGGCAGCAGCGTACTGTGCTTCCCAAGCGGCGCGCTGGGTCTCGAAGCCCTCCAGCCATTCGTTCGACTCCGGATCGAAGCCTCCGGGTACTTGTAGTTGCCCTCTTCGTCGTACTCTGCGGCCATGCCGTACAGAGCCGGATCGAATTCGGTACCCTCCGGGTCGACACCCTCGTTGGCCTGCTTGAGGGACAGCGAGATGCGGCGGCGCTCCAGGTCGATGTCGATGACCTTGACGAACAGCTCGTCGCCCACGGAGACAACCTGCTCGGCCAGCTCGACGTGGCGCACGGCCAGCTCGGAGATGTGCACCAGGCCCTCGATGCCGTCTTCGACGCGAACGAACGCACCGAACGGAACCAGCTTGGTGACCTTGCCCGGCACAACCTGGCCCAGGGCGTGGGTGCGGGCGAAGGTCTGCCACGGATCTTCCTGGGTGGCCTTCAGCGACAGGGAGACACGCTCGCGATCCAGGTCCACTTCCAGAACCTCGACGGTGACTTCCTGGCCAACCTCGACAACCTCGGACGGGTGGTCGATGTGCTTCCAGGACAGCTCGGAGACGTGCACCAGGCCATCGACGCCGCCCAGGTCCACGAAGGCACCGAAGTTGACGATCGAGGAGACAACGCCCGGGCGAACCTGGCCCTTCTCGAGCTTGTTGAGGAAGGTCGAGCGAACCTCGGACTGGGTCTGCTCCAGCCATGCACGGCGGGAGAGCACCACGTTGTTGCGGTTCTTGTCCAGCTCGATGATCTTGGCTTCGATTTCCTGGCCGATGTACGGGGCCAGGTCGCGAACGCGACGCATCTCGACCAGCGATGCCGGCAGGAAGCCGCGCAGGCCGATGTCCAGGATGAGGCCACCCTTGACAACCTCGATGACGGTACCGGTAACGACGCCGTCTTCTTCCTTGATCTTTTCGATATCGCCCCAGGCACGCTCGTACTGAGCACGCTTCTTGGAGAGAATCAGACGGCCTTCCTTGTCTTCCTTGGTCAGGACCAGGGCTTCGACGTTGTCGCCGACGGTGACAACTTCACCCGGGTCAACGTCGTGCTTGATGGAAAGCTCGCGGGAAGGGATGACACCTTCGGTCTTGTAACCGATGTCGAGCAGGACTTCGTCATGGTCAACCTTGACGACGGTGCCTTCGACGAGGTCACCATCATTGAAGTACTTGATGGTGGCGTCGACGGCAGCCAGGAAGTCCTCAGCAGATCCGATGTCGTTGATGGCAACGACCGGGGTGCTGTGCTTCTCGTTCGAGGTGATGGTCATGTAGTAGGGACTCCGATGTGGATAGTTTATGGTCAGTCGAGACTCCGGAAGTCCCGGAATTTCGAGGTGTGTACTGCATAGCGAGTGGACATGGCAAAGCATGACACACTTTTCAAGTTTACGCGCTTGCACAGGCCTCGGTCAAAGTCACGTCGACATCCGGTGGATGGCCGCGCAAGTGTTGTTGGACACAATTGTCCGGCGCCGCGTCCTACGCAATGCCGGCGCGGCTCGGGCTAGAACTCGTAGGGCGTGAACGCGCTGCGCGGTTGGGCGAACAGCATTTCCAGCTCGTTGAGGTCGCGGTCTGAGCGGCACTGCACCAGGCCAACGTCCACCAGATCGGCCAGCCGAGCGCTGGGAGGTAGAGCCGCGGCAGCACCGAAACGTCCATGGACAGCTCCGGCAGCCGATGTTCGGTGGCGGGATTCGGCGTGACCTTCGCCCGGCCCTGCTCGATGCGCACCTGATAGGTGCCGTCGGCCAGGCCCAGCTGATCACGCAGCACCAGCACGAAGGAACCGTCCCGGCTCCACGCGCGGGCCTGCAGCGCGGCGACGGGGTCCAGCAGTCGCAGCCACAGCACGTCCCGGGTCTCTTCCACCTTGTAGTTGCGGTCGTTGGCCAGCATCAGGCGCAGCGGGTCATCGATCGGCCCGGCGCCAAGCACCTCGCCGATCAGGTCGTGGTTGCCCAGGAATTCGAGCAGGGCCACCCGGGCGGCGGCGTTCTGGGCCAGCAGTCCACGCACCGTCATGGCCCGGGGCTTGGAGTCCCGGCTCTGGTACTTGTAGCTGATCAGCCCGTCGAGCGTTCCGTGCTGGTCGTAGTGCGCGGCCAGGCGCGCGTCCTTGGCCGGGGCGAGATTCTCCCACCCGTCCAGCTGGCCCAGGATGTAGCCGCGGTCGAACGCCGAGGCGTCAATGGAACCGTAGGTGCCGGCCATGCAGCGTTCGGCCAGTTCGTCGAAGTGCGGTTCGATCTGCTCGGCGCTGACCTCCATGACCCGCCCGGGCAACGGCTCGCGCAGCTTCAGCCCGTCGGTGCACTCCAGCGCGAAGCGGTTCTCGTAGCTGGCGATGCCGTAGCCCCAACGCCCGTAGATCCGGGCGTCCGAGGCGGTCAGCGCCGCCCACGGGTAGCCCTGCTGCTTCGCGTAGCCAGATCCTCGGTGATCTGCGCCCCAGGATGCCGCGGCGCCGGTAGCTGGGGCTGACCGTGACGGCGGTGATCTTGTAGATCGGCAAGTCGGTTCCGGCCCCTGCGTTCAGCCGGCCCGGGAAGCCGCCATAGGTGTGCACCGGTTCGTTTTCGTGCAGCGCCGGGCTGCCCGCACCCCGATCGTAGACCAGGGACATCCGCATTTTCTGGGCCGCGGTGATCTGCCGCCAGCGCTCGGCCGCGTCCTCGTTGGTCACCGGACTGTGGAAGCCGCGGGCGGTGGCGCGGTGGAACCGGTCCAGGTGTTCCATTTCTTGCTCGGTAAGCTGGTCGGCCTGCCAGTGCTCGGTGTGCAGCTTGTCCATGGTGGGTCCTTCCATCGGTTGATGGGACGTGGTGCGGGCCGCGCGGGTGTGCCGCCCGTCGAATCGTGGATGGTGCCGTGAGTCGTGGATGGTGCTGGGGGTGGTGCAG
>NZ_BAXF01000215.1:0-3588 GCF_001310435.1 Arthrobacter sp. JCM 19049
CTGGACAGCGGCGCCTTCTGGCTGACCGGGCGTCGCTCCAGGTGCCCATCCCGATCAGGTAGTTCGGGCCGCCGGCTTGGTGCCGGCACCAATCGCGGACTTCTTCCAGCCGCCGAAGGCTGGCGCTGCACGATCGCACCGGTGATGCCCCGGTTGACGTACAGGTTGCCGGCCTGGATGTTTTCCAGCCAGTAGGCCAGTTCATCGGCGTCCAGCGAGTGCAGCCCGCTGGTCAGCCGTAGTCGATCTCGTTGACCATGGCCACGGCTTCTTCCAGGGTTTCGGCGGTCATCACGCCGAGGATCGGACCGAAGTACTCGGTCAGGTGGTATTCGCTGCCGCGCTTGACCCCGTAGCGCACGCCCGGGGAGTACAGCTTGCCCGAGTCATCGAGCTCCTTGGGCTCCAAGGCCCAGCGCTCGCCCTCGCCGAGGGTGGTCAGCCCGCGCATCAGCTTCTCCCCGGGCTTGTCGATCACCGGGCCCATCTGGGATTCCGGGTTCCACGGGTAGCCGACGGTCAGCGACTTCACCGCGTCGACCAGCTGGCTGTTGAAGCGGCGGGATTCGGCGACCGAACCGACCAGGATCACCAGCGAGGAGGCCGAGCACTTCTGCCCGGCGTGCCCGAAGGCCGACTGCACGACGTCGCGCGCGGCCAGGTCCAGGTCGGCGTGCGGGGTGACGATGATGGCGTTCTTCCCGGAGGTTTCAGCCAGCAGCGGCAGGTCCTTGCGGAAGGAGCGGAACAGTTCGGCGGTCTCGTAGCCGCCGGTGAGGATCAGGCGGTCCACGCGCGGGTCGCTGACCAGTTCACGGCCCAGGTCGCGCTCGGCCAGGAACACCAGCTGCAGCACGTCCTTGGGCACCCCGGCATCCCACAGCGCCTGCACCATGGTGGCGCCGATGCGGGCGGCCTGGCTGGCCGGCTTGATGATGACCGCCGAGCCGGAGGCCAGCGCGGAGAGGGTCGAGCCGGCGGGGATCGCCATCGGGAAGTTCCACGGCGGGGTCACCACGGTCAGCTTCGAGGGGGTGTAGCTCGCCCCGTCGACGTTCTCCAGCTCCAGGCCGCGCTGGGCGTAGTAGTGGGCGAAGTCGATCGCCTCGGAGACTTCCGGGTCGCCTGGTCCAGGGTCTTGCCGCATTCGGAGCCCATGACCTCCAGCATCAGCCCGCGGCGCTCCTCGAAGAGCGCGCCGGCGCGGTGCAGGATCTCGGCGCGCTTGGCGGCTCCCATGGCCTGCCAGTCGGCGGCGGCGTCCACGCCCATGGCGATGGCCTCATCCAGTTCGGCGGAGGACTTCAGCGTGTTGGCCTTCACCGCGTCGGCGCCGACGGTGGAGTCTTCATGCGTTCCAGGATGCCGCGCGCCCATTCACGGTTCGCGGGCAAATCCGGGTCGGAGTCGGGGGTGTTGAAGAAGTCGCGGTCCCCGCTGATCAGCCCGTCGACGGCGCTGGCCAGGGCCGGGTCGGCCTCCTGGCGGTTCTGCACCCGGTGCGGGCCCGGGACGGTGTCGCCCATGGCGTGCAGCGAGGCCAGGAAGCGCTGCTTCTCGCGCTCAAACAGTTCGCGGCTGGAATCCAGTTCGAAGACCGCGGACATGAAGTTTTCCTGGCTGGCGCCTTCCTCAAGGCGGCGGATCAGGTAGGCGATGGCCACGTCGAATTCCGCGGGGTGCACCACCGGCGTGTAGAGCAGCAGCTTGCCCACGTCGCGGCGCACCGCTTCGGCCTGGCCGGTGGCCATGCCCAGCAGCATCTCGAATTCGATGCCCTCGGTGACCCCGCGGGCCTTGGCCAGCAGCCAGGCCAGGGCGATGTCGAACAGGTTGTGCCCGGCGATGCCGATCTGCACATTGCCGATGTGGTCCGGGCGCAGCGCGTACTCCAGCACCTGCTTGTAGCTGGTGTCCGAGTCCTGCTTGCTGTGCCAGGTGGCCAGCGGCCAGCCGTGCAGGTCCGCCTCCATGGTTTCCATCGGCAGGTTCGCGCCCTTGACCACGCGCACCTTGATCGGGGCCCCGCCCTCGGCGACGCGGGCGGCGGCAAATTCCTGCAGCCCGATCATCGCGCCCAGCGCGTCGGGCAGGTAGGCCTGCAGCACGATGCCGGTGCGCAGGTCCTTGAATTCCTCGCGGGAGAGCAGCTTGGTGTAGACCGCGATGGTCAGCTCCAGGTCCTTGTACTCTTCCATGTCCAGGTTGATGAATTTCTTCGGTGAGGCGTTGTTGGCCTGGCGGTAGAGCGGCACGAGCTTCTCGACGATGTTCTCCACCGCTTCATCGAAGGCCCAGTGGTTGTGCGGGGCGACGGTCGAGGAGACCTTGATCGAGACGTAGTCCACGTCATCGCGGGCCAGCAGCTTCTCGGTGCCGGCGATGCGGCGGGCGGCTTCGCCCTCACCCAGGATGTATTCGCCGAGCAGGTTGACGTTCAGGTCCACCCCTTCGCGGCGGATCTTGGAGATCGACTTGCCCAGCTTCGCATCGGAGGCGTCGATGATCAGGTGCCCGACCATTTCGCGCAGCACGCGCCGGGCGATCGGCACCACGATGCCGGGCATGATCGGGGCCATGGTCCCACCCAGGGCGACGGCCTTGCGCATGTACCAGGGCAGGAAGGAGGGCACCTTGGGGGCCAGCATCTTCAGGTTCGCGGCGGCCACCTTCAAGTCCTCGGGGCGGATGACCCCGTCGACGAATCCGACGGTGAAGTCCAGGCCGTTGGGGTCCTTCAGCACGCCGGCCAGGCGCGCGGCGGCGGCGTCGGCCGGGATTTCGGAGGCCTGCTGCAGCCAGCTCTTGACCAGTTCGATGGCCTCGTCGGCCAGTTCGGTTGGCTGGACGAGGGCGCTGCCGTCGGCGGCCTGCGCCGGGGGAATGTTCTTGGGGATGTGGCTAGTGACTGACACGTTGCGCCTTTCCTAATGCTTCATCTGATTGGACCGGAGCACCAACGCATCTTTCGTTCTGGGACCGGCCGGGGACGGGTGGGTTCCGATGCGGCGTCTTGCTGCGAAAAAGCTGTGTGCACTAAGAGTATGGCCCTTAAATCAGTTCAGGAAAAGTGAACAAAACTTAACTATTCCATTCGGTTTTCCCAAGGTATCGTTGGGGGTGCCGAAACCCCGGTTTTTCCCGGGTTCCCTAGGGCGAAAGGTACGAGGAACATGCTGGAAATGCGCCGTCTGCGCCTGCTGCGCGAACTGAGCCTGCGCGGCACGATCGCGGAGGTTGCCTACGAGCTGAGCTACTCCCCTCATCGGTTTCCCAGCAGCTGAGCCTGCTGGAGGCGGAGGCCGGGTGAAGCTGCTGCAGCGCAACGGGCGCACCCTGAGCCTCACGCCCCAGGCACAGGTGCTGGTCGCGCACACCGAGCAGCTGCTGGACTCGATGGAGCGGGCCGAGGCGGACCTGTCCGCGACCCTGTCCACCGTCTCGGGAACGGTGCGCCTGGCCGTGTTCCAGACCGCGATGCTGGCGATCCTGCCCGGGGCGCTGGGCCAGCTGCGCCAGCAGCACCCGCACCTGCGCGTGGAGATGAGCCAGCAGGAGCCCGAACGCGCCCTGCATGAGACCGCGGCG
>NZ_BAXF01000216.1:0-3588 GCF_001310435.1 Arthrobacter sp. JCM 19049
ACCGGCACCGGGTCCCGGTCCCGCCACGAACCGCAGGTCCTGCAGGTCGTGGGGGAGGTCTCGGCCGGAGGTCTTCGCCATCGAGTCGGTGGTGATGGGCGCCGTGCTGGAGGTCGAGGCCGCCCTGGCCGACGCAACCTGAGCCCCGCCGAACGCTATGCGGTGTGCGAGTTGGCCGCCAACCGCGCCCAATCGGTCACCCAGCCGCTGACCATCGGGGTGACCAGCAAGCTCTTTGACCCGCTGGGCGCCTCGGCCACCAAGGCCAGCTGCAACATGGACCGGCACTGGCGCAACGCCCGCACCATCGCCACCCACAACCCCGCCATCTACAAATCCCGCATCGTGGGCGACTACGAGATCAACGCGGTGCCCCCGGTGCGGCTGAACGCCACCGGGGACGTCCCCGCCCCGGGCCAGGTCAGCTTCCGCTAATCCCGCCCGCCACCATCGAATCAAACCCCTGAAAGAAGGACCGCCATGAGCCGCACACCCCGCGAAATCCTGTTCAACGCCTTTGACATGAACTGCGTCGCCCACCAGTCGCCTGGACTCTGGCGCCACCCGCAGGACCAAGCTGCAAGCTACAACACCCTGGGCTACTGGACCCACCTGGCCAAGGTGCTGGAAAAGGGCAAGTTCGACGGGCTGTTCATCGCCGATGTGCTGGGCACCTATGACGTCTACAACGGCACCAACGAATCCCCGCTGCGCACCGGCGCCCAGGCCCCGGTCAACGACCCGATCCTGCTGGTCTCCGCCATGGCCGCGGTCACCGAGAACCTCGGCTTCGGCATCACCGCGGGCACCGCCTACGAGCACCCGTACCCGTTCGCCCGCCGCCTGGCCACCCTGGACCACCTCACCGGGGGCCGGGTCGGCTGGAACGTGGTCACCGGCTACCTGCCCTCCGCCGCGCGCAACATGGGCCAGGAAGACCAGATGGAGCACGACGAACGCTACGACCACGCCGATGAGTACCTGGAAGTGGTGTACAAGCTGCTGGAGGGCTCCTGGGAAGATGACGCGGTCAAGGCCGACAAGGTCCGCGGCATCTACACCAACCCGGAGCAGGTGCACCCGATCAACCATGAGGGCAAGTACTTCAAGGTACCGGGCATCGCCATCACCGAACCGAGCACCCAGCGCACCCCGGTGATCTACCAGGCCGGGGCCTCCAGCCGCGGGGTGAAGTTCGCGGCCGAGAACGCGGAGGCCGTCTTCGTCACCTCGCCGACCCGGGAAATGCTCAAGGCCACCGTCACCAAGATCCGTGACGCCGCCGAGGCCGCCGGCCGGGACCGCTACGACATCAAGATCTTCGCCATGCAGACCATCATCACCGGCCAGGACTCGGCCACCGCGCAGGCGAAGTACGAGGACTACAAGTCCTACGCTGACGTCGAGGGGGCACTGGTGCTGATCTCCGGGTGGATGGGGGTGGACCTCTCGGCCTACGACCCGGACGACGTGATCGGCTCGAACGTGAAGTCCAACGCGATCCAGTCTTCCGTGGAGACCTTCCAGAAGGCCAGCGGCGACGAGGGCTCACCGTGGACCATCCGGCAGCTGGCCGAGTGGGTCGGCGTGGGCGGTTTCGGCCCGATCACCGTCGGTTCGGGCGCCGAGGTGGCCGAGAAGCTGATCGACTGGGTGGACTACACCGACGTGGACGGGTTCAACCTCGCCTACGCGATCACCCCGGGAACCTTTGAGGACATCGTCGAGTATGTGGTTCCCGAGCTGCAGGCCCGCGGCGCCTACAAGACCGAGTATGCCGAAGGCTCACTGCGCAACAAGCTCTTCGGTGCCGGCGACCGGGTCAAGGACACCCACCGCGCCGCCCAGTACAAGATCGCCAACCGCCTGGCTGCCGCCCGCTAGCGGCCAGTGGTGAACAGGGCGGCGCGGCCGCGGAAAAACCCGTCACTGGTCTTTCCGCGCCGCGCCGCCTTCGGTATGGATGCGCGGGAGCTACTTGTGCTTCTTGTGCCCCTTCAGCTGCTTCACCACCATCGCCGAGCCGCCCCCGCGCCGGGTCGGTTCGGCCGCGGCGGTCAGCTTGCCCCGCGGGCCGATCTCCACGGCCGCCACCGCACCGATCTCCGCCTGCGGGGTAAAGGAATCCCCGGACGGCACGAACTGGTGGCCGAAGGGCTCCAGCATCCGGGCATCATCGGCAATGAACTCCGGTTCGGCGGTGACCGCGGCGGTGTTGCGCTGTGAGGCGCGCGGCGCGGCAATCGCCTCGGAAATCTCCATGCCCAGATCCACGCGGTTGACCAGGGTCTGCAGCACCGTGGTGATGATCGTCGAGCCGCCCGGGGAGCCAACCGCCAGCATCGGCTTGCGGTCCTTGAGCACAATGGTCGGCGCCATGGAGGAGCGCGGCCGCTTGCCCGGCTCGATGCGGTTCGGGTCGGCCGGATCGTAGACGGTGGAGAAGTCGGTCAGCTCGTTGTTGAGCAGGAACCCGCGGCCCGGCACCACGATGCCCGAACCGCCGGTCTGTTCAATGGTCAGCGTGTAGGACACGACGTTGCCCCACCGGTCGGCCACCGACAGGTGCGTGGTCGAGATGTTCTCCGTGTCCTTCTCCTGCGCCACCACACCGGCTTCGGTGGGGCAGCGCCCGTCGTAGTTGGCGGCATCGCCCGGCGCTACCGGCTTCACGGAGGCGCGTTGCGGATCCAGGGCGCAGGCCCGCTCGGCCCCGAAGAGCCGGTCGGTCAGCTGGCGGGTGGGCACATCGACGAATGCCGGATCCCCGACGTATTTGCCGCGGTCGGCAAACGCCAGGGCGCTGGCCTCCAGGTAGTGGTGCAGCGCGTCGGGTCGCGGCATCGTGGAAAGCTGGAACCGATTCAGGATGTTCAGGGCCTCGCCGACCGTGGTGCCCCCACTGCTGGAGGGGGCCATCCCGTAGACGTCCAGGCCGCGATAGTTCACCCTGGTCGGCTTCTGCTTCACGACCTTGTAGCGTGCCAGGTCCGCGGCGGTCATGTGGCCGGCTGGCACGGGCAGCTCGGTTCCCGGCACCACCGGCGGGGCCTGCACGGTCGCGGCGATCTGCTCGGCGAGCTCACCGCGGTAGAACGAGTTGATGCCCCGGCGCGCAATCATGCGGTAGGTCTTGGCCAAATCGGGGTTCTTGAACACGCTGCCCACCTTGGGGGCATCCCCCCGGGGGAGGTACAGCTTCCGGGTGGACTCGAAGGCCTCGAACCGCTCCTTGTTATCCAGGGTTTGCTCGCGGAACGTCTCATCCACGACGAAGCCGCGCGTGGCCGTCTTGATGGCCGGCTGCAGGGCCTTGCCCAGGCTCATCGTTCCCCAGCGGTCCAGTGCCTCATCCCAGGTGGCCAGCGTGCCGGGCACGCCCACGGACACCCCGCTGGTCACCAGCTCCGGGTGAAGGGGTAGGGGCTGCCGGTCTGTGGATCAATGAAGCGTCGTGGGGCATGGCGGCCGGGGCGGTTTCCCGACCGTCCAGCGTGCTGATCTTCCGGGTTTCGGCGTCGTAGTACATGAAGTAGCCTCCGCCGCCAATGCCGGCGCTGTAGGGTTCGGCGACTCCCAGTGTCGCGG
>NZ_BAXF01000217.1:0-3577 GCF_001310435.1 Arthrobacter sp. JCM 19049
CGGGCGCTGCGCACCAAGTACTCCATGCCCGGTATCGGGGCGCCGGCCCGCCTGGTGCAGGCCGGGGCGAACCTGCTGGGCAGCAATCCGCGCATGGCGCTGACCGGACGCCACGTCACCAGCCGCGTGCTGGAGGAGCTGGGTTTCCAGTTCGACGAGCCCACTTTCGGCCAGATGCTGCAGCGGCTGCCGTAGCGCGCGTCCGCCCCACATTGGTGCTGGGGTACTGGCGGGCAAGGCGCCCACATGGCAAGGTAGTCTTCACGAGGCACAGATCACATTGGATGCCCGTGCTGGATCGGTCTTCGGACTGGTTCAGCACGGGCATTTTTCGTTCCGGCAAGGCCCGGGGCGGTGCCTGGAAAATTGCATGGCGCTGGAAGTTCATCATGATTTCATATCCAGGCACGCGTCCGATTACGTCGGCGGTGTCACATGGGTGTGACATAAATTGATTTTCAACGCCTGTTGACACAAGCTCTTGTCTACACGAGATTTCGATCACACCAAGACTACGAGAACCTGAACAGTGGGGGACCTGATGATGGGCAAGGATGTAGCCGCACCTGAAATTCGCCGCAAGCAGCGGATGCCGAAACCGAGCGATATCGCCCGCTGGCGGGCCACCCCTCCCAGCGAGGACGTGCCCACGGCCAACGTGGGCACCGACGCCGCCTCCACAACCGAGATTGCCGAGGACAGCGAAGCGCGGATCGTGAAGTTCACCCGGCCGCTGAAGAACATGAGCGAGGTGCGCCATTTCTTCCGGACCAACGAAACCCCGATCTACTTCGTGGGTGCCACCCCCTTCAATCTGCTCGGGCTGGACCGCTGGGTGCGCCGCTTCAGCTACATCTCCTACTACGACGGCTGGGACCGGGCCCATCCCCGGGTCTTCTCCCCCACCGAGAAGCCGTACATCGAATTCGAAAGCGGCGAGGCGATCAACAACTGGCTGCTGCAGAACCCGGAGGTGCGCGAGCACATCGATTCCCGCGCCCGGCCAGCGGCGAGCGCCCGAAGATCGCCATGGTGTTCTTCGATGAGGAAACCGAGCAGATCTGCGAGGAGCTGGGCTACGACCTGATCCTGCCGCCGGCGGAACTGCGCACCCACCTGGACTCCAAGATCGTCACCACCGAGCTGGGCAACAAGGCCGGGGCCGCCTCGGTGCCCAACGTGCTGGGCTATGCGACGAACTATGCGGATCTGCTGGAACTGGCGCGCAGCAACCGGCTGGGCACCGACCTGGTGGTGCAGACCCCCTACGGGGACTCGGGCAAGACCACGTTCTTCATCGCCGAGGAAGCGGACTGGGACAAGAACGCGGCGAACATGATCGGCGAGCAGCTGAAGGTCATGAAGCGGATCAACAACGTGCCGGTAGCTGTGGAGGCGGTGCTCACCCGCTGCGGCACCGTCGTCGGCCCGTTCCTGACCGAACTGGCCGGCTACGACGAGCTGACCCCCTACAAGGGCGGCTGGTGCGGCAACGAGATGCACCCCGACGTGCTCACCGCCTCCCAGCGGGCGCGGGCCATCGAGCTGGTGCGCAAGGTGGGCAGCGGGCTGCAGGACAAGGGCTACCGCGGCTTCTTCGAGGTCGACGTGCTGGTGGACACGGACAGCGACGAGGTGTACCTGGGTGAGCTGAACCCCCGCATCTCCGGGGCCAGCGCCATCACGAACGTGACCGCAGGGGCATACGCGGACGTACCGCTGTTCCTCTTCCACCTGCTTGAGTTCCTGGACGTCGACTTCGAGCTGGACGTCGACGAGATCAACGAGCGCTGGGAGGCGCTGAGCGGGGCCGATATCTGGAGCCACATGATCATCAAGGAAACCGATGACATTGTGGAGTACCTCACCCACGCCCCACGCACCGGGCAGTACGTGCTGGACTCCTCCGGCAAGCTGCAGTATGTGCGCGCCGCGCTGGACTGGCACCAGCTGCAGCACCACAAGGAGGCTTTCTTCCTGCGCATCTACGGGGCGGAGGACTACCGCTGGAAGGGCGCTGATCTGGGGGTACTGGTCACCAAGGCGAAACTGCAGTACGAGGGGCGCAAGGGCACCAGGCTGAGCATCGACGCCAAGCACTTCATCTCCTCGGTGCGTTCGCTCTACAAGGGCATCCCGGTGCCCCCGGCGGCCGCCGAGTAGCCGCGCTTGCCCGGCGTCCGGCGGCTGGCGGTGGTATCCTCCGATGGATTGCAACTGACCACCGGGGAAAGGACAATGGGCGCCCGATGACACCTGCCAAGCCGAACCGGACCGTGACGGTCGAGAATTGGCAGCACCCGGAAAACCTGGCGTGGAGCTTCCAGAACCTCTCCGAAGTCCTGCCCACAGCCAGGGTCAGCCGCGGCGGTGAGCCGATCGCCAAGCTGCACCTGGTGCCGATGGACCTGGGCCGCATCGAGCTGCTGAAAAACAACGAGAACGAGCCGTCGCTGACCGTGCGCAGCGTCATCCAGGCCACCAACACCGACGGCTGGCTGGTGATGCACCAGGGCAAGATGCTGGTTGAGGAATACTTCGGGTCGATGACCTCGGTGACCGACCACCTGCTGATGAGCGTGAGCAAGACCCTGGTGGGCACCGTGGCCGGGATCCTGTGCGGGCAGGGCAAGCTGCAGGTCGACCGGCCGGTCACCGACTATGTCCCGCAGCTGGAGGCCAGCGGCTATACCGGGGCCACCGTGCGCCACCTGCTGGACATGCGCTCGGGCATCAAATTCTCCGAGGAGTACCTGGACCAGCAAGCCGAGGTGCGCCTGCTGGAGCAGGCGATCGGCTGGGCAGTGCGCGATGAGCAGAACCAGAACCCGGCCCACGGCATGTACGAATACCTGGCCACCCTGCAGGCCAAGGCGCCGCACGGCGGCCCGTTCGAGTACCGTTCCTGCGAAACCGATGTGCTGGGCTGGGTGTGTGAGGCCGCCGGCGGGCAGCCGATGCAGCAGCTGTTGTCCGACCTGGTGTGGTCGCGCATCGGCGCGCAGCAGGACCTGGTGATGGGCACCGACCAGCTGGGCACCGGGATGTTCGACGGCGGGTTCAACGCGACCCTGCGCGACCTGGCCCGCTTCGGGCAGATCTACGTCAACGGCGGGACCGCGCTGAACGGCAACAAGGTGCTGGACGAGGCCTGGATCCAGGACACGTTCACCGGGGCGGCGGACTCCCGGCAGGCCTTTGAGGACTCCCCGGGCGACAACCGGATGCCCGGTGGGATGTACCGCAACCAGATCTGGTTCCCGTACCCCGGCTCCGACGTCGCCCTGGCCCTGGGGATCCACGGCAGATGATCTACATGAATCCGAACACCGCCACCGTGGGGGTCAAGCTCTCCAGCTGGCCCTACCCGCAGGATCCGGGCAAGCTCTTCCCCACGATCCGGGCGTTCGACGCGATCGCGAACCACCTGGCGGCCAACCCTCCGCTGTAGCAGGCCCTGGTCCCCGCCCGCTTGGTCTTTCCCGCCCCGGGTCCCTTTCCGGGGTTAGCGCGCCGGCCCCGGCCTTTCACGGTCTTGCGTGCCCGCCCCGCTCCTTCGGGAGGTCTGCATCTGCCG
>NZ_BAXF01000218.1:0-3520 GCF_001310435.1 Arthrobacter sp. JCM 19049
CCACCGCGACCTGATCAACACCCCGGCCAACGCGCTGTACCCCGAATCCTTCGCCAACGCGGTCAAGGACTACGCCAAGTCGCTGCCGCTGAAGGTCACCGTGTACGACGAGAAGCGCCTGGCCAAGGACGGCTTCGGCGGCTGATGGGCGTCGGCGGCGGCTCCGAGCGGGCCCCGCGCCTGGTCAAGGTCGAGTACTCCCCGGCCAAGGCGAGCAAGCACCTGGCCCTGGTGGGCAAGGGCATCACCTTTGACACCGGCGGCATCTCGCTGAAGCCGGCCGCTGGCATGCACGCCATGAAGTCGGACATGTCCGGCGCGGCGGCCATGTTCCAGACCGTGGCCGGTGTGGCCGAGCTCGGCCTGGACCTGAAGGTCACCGCCTGGCTCTGCCTGGCCGAGAACATGCCCGGCGGGCGTTCGACCCGCCCGGGCGATGTCATCACCATCTACGGCGGCAAGACCGTGGAGGTGCTGAACACCGACGCGAGGGCCGCCTGGTGTTGGCCGACGGGCTGGTCGCCGCCAGTGAGGAGAAGCCGGACGCGATCATTGACATCGCCACGCTCACCGGCGCCAGATGCTCGCCCTGGGCCTGCGCACCGCGGGGGTCATGGGCGATGAGGCGCTGCGCGACGAGCTGGTGTCCGCTTCCGACGAGGTCGGTGAGCTGGCCTGGCCGATGCCGCTGCCCGAGGATCTGCGCGCCTCAATCGATTCGCAGGTCGCCGACCTGGCCAACATCGGTGAACGCATGGGCGGGATGATGACCGCGGCCGTGTTCCTGCGCGAGTTCGTGGGCAAGGTCGATGAGACCCCGATCCCCTGGGCCCACATCGACTTCGCCGGCCCGGCCTTCAACGAGGCCAGTGCCTGGGGCTACACCCCGAAGAACGGCACCGGTTCACAGGTGCGCACGCTCATCGGATTCGCGGAGCGCTTCGCCACCCGTTAAACGGGATTGAATGAGTCACGAAATACACCCCGGTGCGGGAGGCGTCACAGCTTCCCACACCGGGTTTCGTGCAAAAATATAGGGGAAAGCGACTTTTCGCTGTCACGAGGTGACTGATGGCGGTTCACCGGACTAAGGTAAGTTTTGAAACATCACGGCACGCCGCCCTCCACCCTCCACCGGGAGGTGTTGTGCGCAGCGTGTCCCACCCGATCCCCGGTCGGCCAGAAGTCGACCAGATTAGCTATTACGAGGGAGCGTTCACGTGGCCGAATCGGCAGCAACGCAAGAATTCGATGTCCTCATCCTCGGTGGCGGTTCCGCTGGATACTCGGTCGCCCTGCGCGCCGTCCAGCTGGGCCTCACCGTTGGCCTGATCGAGAAGGGAAAGCTCGGCGGCACCTGCCTGCACACCGGCTGCATCCCGACCAAGGCCTACCTGCACTCGGCGGAGCTGGCCGACAACGCACGCGAAAGCGCCAAGTACGGCATCAACACCACCCTTGACTCCATTGACCTGGGTGCGGTGCGCAGCTACAAGGACGGCATTGTGGCCGGCAAGTTCAAGGGCCTGAGCGGTCTGCTGAAGATGAAGAAGATCAACGTCATCGAAGGCGAAGGCCGCCTGGTCTCCCAGGACACCATCGAGGTCAACGGCAACCGCTACAAGGGCAAGAACATCGTCTTGGCCACCGGTTCGACCTCCAAGACCTTCGGCCTGGAAATCGGCGGACGCGTGCTGACCAGCACCGAGGCGCTGAACATGGACACCATGCCCAAGAGCGCCATCGTGCTCGGCGGCGGCGTGATCGGCGTCGAGTTCGCCAGCGTGTGGAAGTCCTTCGGCGTGGACGTGACCATCGTGGAGGGCCTGCCTTCCCTGGTCCCGAACGAGGACCCGGCCATCATCAAGGTGCTGGAGCGCTCCTTCAAGAAGCGCGGCATCAAGTTCAACACCGGTGTCTTCTTCGAAAAGGTCGAGCAGGACGAGAACGGCGTGAAGGTCTCCCTGGCCGACGGCAAGACCCTGGAAGCCGACATCGTGCTGGTGGCCGTGGGACGCGGCCCGGTCACCGAGGGCTTCGGCTTCGAGGAGCAGGGCATCACCATCGACCGCGGCTTCGTGATCACCGATGAGCGCCTGCACACCGGCGTGGGCAACATCTACGCCGTGGGCGACATCGTCCCCGGCCTGCAGCTGGCCCACCGCGGCTACCAGCAGGGCATCTTCGTTGCCGAGGAGATCGGCGGCCTGAAGCCGACCATCATCGAAGACATCAACATCCCGAAGGTCACCTACTGCGAGCCGGAAATCGCCTCGGTGGGCTACACCGAGCCGAAGGCCAAGGAGAAGTTCGGCGCCGATCAGGTCGAGACCACCGAGTACAACCTGGCCGGCAACGGCAAGTCCTCGATCCTGGGTACCAGCGGCATCATCAAGATGGTGCGCGTGAAGAACGGCCCGATCGTGGGCGTGCACGGCGTCGGCAGCCGCATTGGCGAGCAGATCGGCGAGGCCCAGCTGATCGTGAACTGGGAAGCTACCCGGAGGATGTGGCCCAGCTGGTCCACGCCCACCCGACCCAGAACGAGGCCCTGGGCGAGACCGCCATGGCCCTGGCCGGCAAGCCGCTGCACGGCTAGTTGCCCGTCATGAAGCAGCGTGTCCGCAACGGCACGCTGCTTCGTCCGCTAGGCTCGGAGGCAACGCCTCCATCAACCACGTGGGCTCGCGGGCCGCTTGAGGCAAGCCGGCACCGCGGACCAACCTAATAGCTTTTAAATTTTCAGAGGAGATACGGGAAGATGTCTGAAACCGTAAACCTGCCCGCATTGGGTGAGAGCGTTACCGAAGGCACGGTGACCCGTTGGCTCAAGCAGGTCGGCGATCGTGTCGAGGTCGACGAGCCATTGGTGGAAGTTTCCACCGACAAGGTCGACACCGAGGTGCCCTCCCCGGTTGCCGGCGTGATCGAGGAAATCCTGGTGGCCGAGGACGAGGAAGCCGAAGTCGGCGCGCCGCTGGTGCGCATTGGCGATGGCTCGGGCGCAGGCTCGGATTCCGGTTCCGATCAGCAGCAGGCCGAGGAACCGGCCGCTGAGGAGCCGGCGCAGGAAGAGTCCGCACCGCAGCAGGAATCGGCCCCGGCCGCCGAGCAGTCCACCGAGTCGGCTCCGGCCACTTCGGGTGACGCCTCGGGCACCGAGGTCACCCTGCCGGCCCTGGGCGAATCGGTCACCGAAGGCACCGTCACCCGCTGGCTGAAGCAGGTCGGCGACGACGTGGAGGTTGACGAGCCGCTGCTGGAGGTCTCCACCGACAAGGTCGACACCGAGGTCCCCTCCCCCGTGGCCGGCAAGCTGCTGGAAATCCGCGTGAACGAGGACGAGGAAGCCGAAGTGGGCGCCGTACTGGCCGTCATCGGCTCCGGCTCGGCCGCACCGGCCGCCAAGGAAGAGGCTCCGGCCCCGGCCCCGGCCGAGAAGAAGGAAGAAGCCCCGGCCCCGGCCGAGAAGAAGCAGGAAGAGGCTCCGGCCGCTCCGGCTGCTCCGAAGCAGGAAGAG
>NZ_BAXF01000219.1:0-3513 GCF_001310435.1 Arthrobacter sp. JCM 19049
GGCCAGCACCGGGTGGCGCGGGTTCCAGCCGGGGAGGCGATGACCAGCTCGGGTTGCTGCCCGTCCACCTGCGGCAGTCCGGTGACGTGCTCGGCCCCCAGCAGCACCTGCTGGGCCCCGACGATCTTCAGCGTGTCGGCTCGCTGCACGTTCACCGCGTCCTCGCGCCCGTCCACGATGGTGACCAGGCGCCGAGTTCGATCAGGGTGTCGGCGGCGGAGAAGCCGGACAGGCCCAGGCCCGCCACGACCACGCGCAGGCCCTTCCAGTTCGCATCCCAGCTGGTTAGTTCGTCCAGACGTTCACTCACAGTGCCACAACCCATTCAGAGTAGAAGAGCCCCAGCCCGGCGGCGACGAACAGCCCGGCCAAGATCCAGAAACGGACCACCACGTTCTCCTCGGACCAGCCGGAGAGCTCAAAGTGGTGCTGCAGCGGTGCCATCTTGAAGACGCGCTTGCCGCCGGAGAGCTTGAAGTAGCCGACCTGGATGATCACCGACAGGGCGATCATCACGAACAGCCCGGCGATGATGACCAGCAGCAGTTGGGTGCGCGAGAGGATCGCCATCGCGGCAACCGCGCCGCCGATGGCTAGCGAACCGGTGTCCCCCATGAAGATCTTCGCCGGCTTGGCGTTCCACCACAGGAAGGCGACCAGGGCACCGGAGATTGTGGCGCCCAGCAGCGCCAGGTCCAGCGGGTCGCGCACGGTGTAGCAGACCTGGGCGGGGGTGGGGATGGTGCAGGCCTGGTTCTGCTGCCAGATGCCCATCAGGGTGTAGGCGCCAAAAACCATGATGGAGGCGCCGGTGGCCAGCCCGTCCAGCCCGTCGGTGAGGTTCACGCCGTTGGTGGTGGCGGTGACAATGAAGTTCGACCAGATCACGAACAGCACCAGCCCAGCATCGGGCCGGCGAAGGCCAGGTCGATGTTGGTGTCGCGCAGGAAGGAGATGGCGGTGGAGGCCGGGGTCAGGCCCTTGTCGTTGGGGAACTGCAGGGCCAGCACGGAGAAGCTGACGCCCACCACGGCCTGCAGCACGATCTTCTGCCAGGCGCGCAGCCCCAGGGAACGCTTCTTGGCGATCTTGATGAAGTCATCCAGGAAGCCGACCAGGCCCATCCCGCCAAAGAGCAGCAGCACCAGCAGACCGCTGGGGGTGATGCCGGCGCTGGCCCGGCCCAGCAGGGCCAGGATGCCGTGGGTGGCGAAGTAGCTGATGAACACGCTCAGCACGATCACCACACCGCCCATGGTGGGGGTGCCGGACTTGACCGAGTGCGAGTTCGGTCCGTCGTCGCGGACGACCTGGCCGTATTGCTTCTTGGTCAGCAGGCGGATGTACAGCGGCATGACCACCATGGTCAGCACCAGGCGATGCCTGCCCCCAAAATTAATGCGATCACGCTTTGCGGCCTTCCTTTACCTCTGCGGCAATCTCATCTCCGAGGAAACGCAGCCCCGCACCGTTTGATGACTTGAACAAGACAATGTCTCCGGGTTCCAGCTGCTCGTTCAGCAGCTGTCGTGCCTCGTCGAGGTCTTCAACGTAGTGGGCTTCCTCTCCCCAGCTGCCCTCCAGGACCGCCGAGTTGTAGGCCGGTTTGGCTTCACGGCCCACGACCACCAGCTTCTTGATGTTCATGCGCACGGCCAGGCGTCCGAGCTTGTCGTGCTCCAGCACCGAATCCGGGCCCAGTTCCAACATGGAGCCAAGCACGGCCCAGGTTCGCCGGGCCACCCCCTGCTCGTTGGGCAGGCCCAGTTCGGCCAGGGTGATCAGGGCGGCGCGCATCGAGTCGGGGTTCGCGTTGTACGCATCGTTGATGATGCTCACCCCGTCGGCGCGTTCAATGCGCTCCATGCGCCAGCGGCTGCCGGCCTGCAGGCCGTCGAGGGTCGCGGCGATCTGCGCCGGGGCCAGGCCCAGCACGTAGGCGGCGGCTGGCGGCGGCGGTGATGTTGGTGACGTGGTGCCTGCCCAGCAGTCCGCTGGTGATCCGGTGGGTGGAGCCGTCCGGGAAGTTCAGCACCAGACTGAGCCGGCCGTTGGCGTCGGTGTCGGCCTCGCTCGCCCACACGGCCGCATTCGCCGGGGCCTGGTTGGCGGCACCGAAGTACTGCACCTCGGCTTCGGTGCGCGAGGCCATGCGGGCCACCCGCGGGTCCTCGACGTTCAGCAGCGCGGTCCCGTTGGCGGGCAGCGCCTCAACGAGTTCGCCCTTGGCCTTCTCGATGTTCTCCACCCCGCCGAACTCGCCGGCGTGGGCGCTGCCGACGCAGAGCACCACGCCCAGCTGCGGCTTGACCATGCCGGTCAGGTAGGTCAGGTGTCCGATCCCGGTGGCGCCCATTTCCACGACCAGGTACTTGGTCTCTTCGGTGGCGCTGAAGATGGTCAGCGGGACCCCGACCTCGCCGTTGTAGGAGCCGATCGGTGAAACGGTGGGGCCGGAGGTGGACAGCAGGGCCGCCAGCAGGTCCTTGGTGGTGGTCTTGCCGGCCGAACCGGTGATGCCCACGACGACCGCGTCGTTGCGTTCCTTGAGGAACTCGACGATGTGGGCGGCAATCAGGCCCATCGCCTCCACCGCGTCCGTCACGATGATCGCCGGGTGCGGCTGACGCTGTTCGGTCAAGGTTTCGCGTTCGGCCAGGGCGGCGATCGCCCCGGCCTGCAGCGCCTGGTCGATGAAGGCGTGCCCGTCGGAGAATTCGCCGGGCTTGGCAACGAACAGCGCCCCGGCGCGACCTCGCGCGAGTCGGTGGTGACGGAGCTGATGACCCCGGCCGGGTCCAGGCTCTGGCTCGCCCGCCCGCCGGTGATATCAAGGATTTGTTGGATGGACAGTTCAATCATGGCATTTAGGACTTTACACTCAGGCGGGTTAGTCAATCGTCTGTGCGATCGGCGAAAGGGGCGTGAATCCGTGTTTCGACAGCGCCTGGGCCAGCTCCTGGCGGTCATCCAGCGCAACGTCGATTCCGGCGACTTCTTGGCTAACTTCGTGTCCGCGCCCGGCCACGAGGATGGCGTCGGCCGGGTTGGCCAAACTCACAGCGAACTCCACGGCGGCATCGCGTGGCGCGACGTTGTACAGCTTGACGCCGTGGCCGCCCGCGTCGATTTCCGCCTGGGCGCCGGCGGCCACCTGTTCGCGGATCTGCGCCGGGTCCTCGTCGTGCGGGTCGTCGTCGGTGACGATGACGATGTCGGCGTTGCGTACCGCCACCGCGCCCATGTCCGGGCGTTTGGTGGTGTCCCGTTCCCCGGTGGCCCCGAAGACGATGATGCGCCGTCCCCCGTCGCCGGGGCGCAGTGAACCCAGCGCCTTGATCAGCGCATCGGAGTTGTGGGCAAAGTCGACCACGGCCACCGGCTGCTCGCTGATGACCTGCATCCGCCCCGGCACCGACAGGGAAAGCGGGTCGTGGGCGTCAAGCACCTGCTGCAGCCGGTGGGGTCGACCCCGCTGGCCAGGACCATGCACACGGCCAGGGCCGCGTTGGC
>NZ_BAXF01000220.1:0-3507 GCF_001310435.1 Arthrobacter sp. JCM 19049
GGACAGGCCGCGGCCGTGGCCGGAGGCGGGGTGGAAGACAATGGAAACGCGGTGATACCCGCGCGGGGTGTTCATAGCCTCACAGCCTACCCATGGGCGGGCGGTGGGCGGAAAAGCGCCGGGGGCATTTATGCTTGTTACACCGCAGCTTCACCCGCGCCCTGCCCCACATCGTTGAAAGGACTTGCTCCTGACCATGAGCTCGCCAAGTCCCTATGAAGTCCTTGGCATTGCGCGCACCGCTCCCAGGCCGAGATCAAGATGGCTTACCGCAAGGCCGCCCGCGAGTCCCACCCGGACCTGGGCGGCTCCGCCGAACGGTTCCGTGCCGTGCAGCGGGCCTACCAGCTGCTCTCGGATGAGGCGGACCGTTCGCGCTATGACCGCTCCTTCCAGGCCCCCGACACCCGCTCCACTGGATCCGCCACCTCCGCCGGCACCGGCTCGCGTCCCTTTGACGAGCGCGTGCGCACCTCCACCCAGCCCAAGGCGCAGATGCAGGTGCAGTACGTTCCGCCGCTGGAGGATACCGGTTTTACCGACCTTTCCGCCCAGCTCTCGCGCCGCCAGGTCCACGGCGAGCCGCGCAAGCGGGGGCTGTTCACCTCCCGCTCGCGGCTTGAACGGGAGGCAGCCACCATTTCGCTGCTTGAGCGCAACGTCCTGTCGGTGCTGCCCGCGGCGCGGCTGATCAATGGAGTGCACTCCCCCGGCGGCGGACACTATGACCACGTGCTGTTGGCGGGGTACCGGATGGCGGTCATTGGCACCATGACCCTGCCGAAGGGTACTACATGTTTGACGGGCAGGTCCTGCGCCACGGCAATCGGATGACCCAGCCCCCGGTCCTGCAGATCTCCGGCCTGCAGCGCGCCTTCATGAACCTGAACGTGGTGCCCTACACGCTGGTGCTCACCGGACGGGACAATCCTCATGAGCCGGTCATTGAATACGGCCGCAAGGGCGCCCCGGCGTTGGCCGCCTCCCCCAACGTGCTGAACGCCGCAGCTGGTGCGCGAGCTGAAACTGTTCCTGGCTCCGGCCCGCAGCCCAACCTGATGGACCGTCCCACCCTGGCGCGTCTACTGGCCGGCATGTACTGAGCACCAGATCCATGCCCACAAATCACCGTTGCGCAGGGTCTGAAGCACTACAATTGGGTGAGTGTTTCGAATCCTGTTTAACGCCCCCGAAATTCCGGGCAACACCGGTAATGCCATTCGTCTCGCCGCGGTAACCGGCGCCGAGCTGCACCTGGTCAAACCACTGGGTTTTGACTTTGATGACGCGAAACTGCGCCGTGCCGGGTTGGATTACCATGACCTGGCGGTGGTGAGCATCCATGAGGATTTGGATGCCGCATTCCAGGCGTTGGGCGAGGGCCGAGTTTTCGCCTACACCAGTGAGGGAACGACCCTCTACACCGATATCGACTACCTCCCCACCGATATCCTGCTCTTCGGCAAGGAGTCGGTCGGGCTCTCGGCGCAGGACAAGTCCCACCCGCGGGTCAGCGACCTGGTGCGCCTGCCAATGCTGCCGGCCCGCCGGTCCATGAACCTGGCCAACTGCGCCTCCATTGTGTTGTTTGAGGCATGGCGGCAGCACGGTTTCGCCACCGTATAGGACATTCAGCCTCGACACCCTTCAGTCACAGGTTGATAACAACTTTGTGCAGTAGGCTCAGTTAACGCGGTGCAGCGGAATTCCGGCTGGACCAGACACAACCGACGAAACTCTCGGGAGACTCCATCACCATGAACGGTAGCTTCGATCAGCGCCGCAACGAACAGCACGATGACGACCTGGGACTGGGAATCGTTGACGAACTTGCCAGCACCTCTCGGGCGGAGAAGTCCCATAAACCGCGCGGCTGGATCTTTGCCGTGGTGGGTCTCGTGGTGTTGGCGGTCCTGGCACTGGTGCTGTTCTCCCTGCTGAACTCCGGGGCGACGAACGACACCTCCGCGCTGAAGGCCAAGGATTCGGTGTCCAACACCCTGGAACTGCGCAGCGGCGGTAAGGCGACGGTGACCACCTCCGAATCCGATCAGGCGGTCGCCGTGGAACTCTCGGGTCTGCCGGCCCTGGACGAGTCCGAGCGCTACGTGGTGTGGGGCATCGATGACGAGGGCAACACGATGGTGCTGTTGGAAACCGCCAAGAGCGCGGACCAGGCCGGGGTGAAGGACAAGCCGGCCCTGGCTTCCATCCTGGTCACCGTCGAGACCACGCCCACCCCGGAAACGCCGACCAGCGAATCTGAGGCCTCGGTGGATCTGCCCCTGGATCCCAACGCGCCGCAGAAAGACGGCACCACCAACGGCGACGACGCCTAGCGTCGGTCCACGAGCAGCAACTAAGGTCCGTGAATCCCCGCTGGGGTTCACGGACCTTCGTCATGCTGGACCGTTTGCGCGGCCGCGGTTCAAGCCGGTGCGGCTAGAACCCGGCAATCGTGTCATCGGCGTTCACTGCCACCGCGTGGAAGCTCTCGGCGTGCCGGGCCTGCTCCAGCCCGCCGCGCACCGCGTTCTCCCGGCACTGTTGTTCGACGAACTTCTCCATGGCCCCCACATCCGGGTGCTGGGTGAAGTGCGAACGCAGCGCCTCCATTTTGCGTCCGAAGTGCTCGGTGATGTCCACAAACGCGTTTTCCCGTTCCTTCGCGCCCCGTAGAGCCACAGCCAGGGAACCTTGTAGGCTTCCAGGCCCTGCTCGGTGATCAGCTCCGGGAAGCTGAACGGGTTCTCCACCGCCGGGTAGATGGCCCGGGTCACCGCCTCACCGCAGGCCAGGTGGTCCGGGTGTGAACGCTGCAGGCGGTCCCACGCCCGTTCCGGGTGCATGGCCATGACAATGTTCGGGCGTATCTGGCGGATCAGCCGGACTACTTCGCGGATCACCCGCTGGTTCGGCTCCAAGAAGCCGTCGCGTTCGCCCAGGAAGTGCACCGTTTGCACGCCCACCTTGGCCGCGGCCTCGCGCTGTTCCAGGTGGCGCAGCCGGGCGGTTTCCTGTGGGTCCCGGTCATCAAAGCCACCGGCGTCCCCGTCGGTCATGATGCAGTATTCCACCTGCACCCCGGCGGAGGTCAAGGCGGAGACGGTGCCGGCGGCCCCGAAGTCCAGGTCGTCCGGGTGGGCGGCAAAGGCCAGCACGCGGGCGGTGGATGGTTGAATAAATGGCAGGGTATCGATCATGACTTGCGGCGGCGAATCTCCTCGGCGGCCTGCGGCAGCACCTGGCGCAGGTCACCAATGATCCCGAAGTCGGCGATCTCAAAGATTGGCGCGTCTTCGTCCTTGTTCACCGCCACAATGTACTTGCTGGTCTGCATCCCGGCCTTCTGCTGGATGGCCCCGGAGATGCCCACCGAAATGTACAGCTGCGGGGAGACAGTGGTGCCGGTCTGCCCCACTTGGTAGTCGTGGTCGATCCAGCCGGCATCGGTGGCGGCACGCGAGGCACCCACCGCCGCGCCCAACGCGTCGGCCAGTTCCTCGA
>NZ_BAXF01000221.1:0-3496 GCF_001310435.1 Arthrobacter sp. JCM 19049
CCGCGGGCTCGTTCGACGGCTGCTGTGGCTTGCGGGCGGCACGACGATCCCGCCACCGGGCCACTTCTTCCTCCACGTCGCGCAACGCCGTAATCACCGGCGGACCACCCTGCAGCTGACGGCGGGCCTCAATAACGCGGCGGTTGAAATCCTTTAGATGCTCCCGCACTCCGGCCTCGCCGGGCAGCTGGTCCAGTACCTGCTCCAGGTGCTGATCCTCAACCCGCAACGTCAGGCCGGAGGACCCAGTCCGCTGATCTGTTCGCGCTTCATCAGGCCCTTGAGCCACCAGTCCGGGTCGCTGTCGCCGGTGACATGGTCAATCCTTTGACCTGCCAGCGCCAGGTTGTCGAATTCCCCGCGAGACATGGCTTCCTCGATTGCCGAATTGGCCACCTGCCACGCCTCATCCTCGGCGTGATACTGCAGGGGAGTGCGGGGCTTGGCCTGCGGGTCGCTGCGTCCTGTCCGCCGGGCATATTCGTCCTCGGGCAACGCCTCCTCGCTGGAGCGCTGCATCTGATAGCGGGCGGCATTTAGCGACGCGTCTTCGCCGGGGCGTTTGGACTCGTTGCTCATGAATCCATCGTGTCACCGTGCCGGTCGCTGCGGCAATAGTCGCCGTCCGCCTCCCAGTGTCGTGCCATGGCCCGTAGTAGCCTGAAAGCCATGACCAGAAAGTATCGACACGGAGCGGTAGGCCTGCTGGGGCACGGGGAACCAGCGGATACCGTCCATGCCAACCGGGAACGCTGGAACGGCTGGGGGCAGGGCAAGACTGCCTGGTAACCGGCGGCAACGCCGGGCTTGGCTTCTTCACCGCACTGGGTCTGGCGGCCAGCGGGGCACAGGTCATCATCGCCAGCCGCTCGATGCAGCGCAATCGCTTAGCCCGGGAGCTGATTGAACAGCTCGTCCCGGGCAGCCGGATACGGCAGCATGAACTGGACACCAGCAGCTACGCCTCCGTTGACCGGCTTGGCCGCGACCTGGCTCGGTGGAACTTGACATCATCGTCGCCAACGCCGGCCTGATCCACACCCCACGGCAGCGCCAGGTGGGCGTCGACGGGCACGAACTGACCCTGGCCACCAACTTCCTGGGCCATGCCCGGCTCATCGGCTCCCTGGCTGAGCAGTTCCGCCAGCGGCAGCTGCGACTGATTGGCCTGGGGTCCATGTCCACCCGGATGTTGCCGGCCGACTCGCAGAACCTGGAACTGCACCACGGTACAGCGCCTACCGCGCTATACCCAGTCCAAGGCGGCCCTGCAGTGCTTCACCATGGCCCTGGACCACCGCCTGAAGCAACTGTCCTGGCCGGCCCGGTCGTTGGCCGTGCACCCGGGATACTCCATATCCGGTCTGAGCATCGCGGTGCCGGGGATCAACGAACCGACTGGCCCGGCGCTGGCGCGATCAGCTGCAGTCGGGCTTTGCCCAGGGCAAGCACCAGGGGGCGGTGCCGATCATCGAGCAGCCTGAACCCGGGGATCGCCGCCACCGAACGCGGGGTGTATTTTGGCCCGGCACTGCTCTCCAAGGGGCGGGTGCGCATGGTCAAACCGTCCCGGTTGACCCGCAGCAAGAAACTCCTGGATCCGGTGTGGGAGCTTTATCGGCGAGCCAATGACGGGACCGACCCCTTCGGCCTCTAGCAGCAGATGGCACAGTCTTCACTCAGCGCCGGATCGGCGCACCTCAAAATGTGGTGAACTAGTCAAGCCGAGCGTGAAATTCCGCCAATCTCCAAAAAATCCGCAGATTTCCGGTGATTTCGGGCGTTTCGCCCATAATCATTTGATAGGTTCTGTTTCTAGAAGACCGCGCGACCGCGTGGCGTCCAAGGCTCGTTGGGCCAAGGAAGACTAGTCCAGGAGGACCATACATTGGCTATGAACCGTAGCGAACTTGTTGCTGCTGTTGCAGCAAAGACCGATAACTCCCAGGTTGCCGTCAACGGTGTGCTGGATGCCGTGTTCGACGTCTTCGTCGAGCAGATCTCCAAAGGCGAGAAGGTATCGATCCCGGGCTGGCTGGCCGTTGAGCGCACCGACCGCGCCGCCCGCACCGGCCGCAACCCGCAGACCGGCGAAGCCATCCAGATCCCGGCCGGCCACTCGGTGAAGCTGACCGCTGGTTCGAAGCTGAAGGCCGCCGTAGCCAAGAAGTAGTCTTCTTTCAGACTTTCAACGGTGTCCGGGCTCACCCGGGCGAACTGTTGCCAGAGGCCGGAATCCATCATGGATTCCGGCCTCTGCTGCATGGTGCAGGGCCGATTCGATCCCTGCTTCTACCTGACGTAGAATTACCCACAATGGGCACGTCCAGCTCGAACCGGTAGGGGTAGCACAGTCATGAGCACAGCAGCACCACGCGTCATGCGCGGATGGCTTGCTGCCGCTGTGTGCACCTGGATGGCGTTTGCCGCCCACGCCCACGCCGTCCCCACCGTCGCATCCCTGGTGGTCATGGTCCTGATCACCTGCGTCTCCGCGGTGGTGGCCATGGCGATGCTGGGGCGCAAGAACAGTCTGTTGAGTTTGAGCCTGCTCGTCTTCGGAAGCCAGGGACTCTACCACCTGGCACTGTCGGTCATGACGCACCACGGCTCCAGCCTGGTTGCCGCCACCGGCACCGGCGTGCACGCCAACCACGTCATGTCGCTGGGCGTGAACCCGCAAGCCGTCCAGGCCGAGTCGCTGGACATGCTCGCCGCCCACATGGGCGCCGCCGTGCTGACCATCTTCACCCTGCGCCAGGGCGAACGACTGGCCCGGGCCGTGCTGGAGATATTGAGCCTTTCCTTCGTGCGCCGACTGCTGCTGCTGTTGCGCACCGCCCCGGCTCCCTGGCCCCGCGTCACCACGAACACTCGTGAAGTGCCGGTGCTCTCCGGCCGGCACGACCACCGGCTGCCGCTGCTGCGCGGACCGCCTTCCGCCGTATTGACCTTCGCCTGAACCCCGAACTCAATACCTGCCTTGTCCCAGGGGAACACCTGCGGACAGGGATGGAAGGAAAACCCATGAAAACCCTGGCCATCTCCCGCCAGACGACCTACGCCGCACGCCTCTTCGCGGCCCTGCTGATCGCCGTGCTGGCGATCTTCACCGCCGGCACCGCGGCCAACGCCCACGATCAGCTGACCGGCTCCACCCCGAAGAACGAATCGACGATCAGTGAATCGCCAGAACAGATCAAGCTGAACTTCTCCGGCGAACTGCAGCACGTGGAGGGCGCAGACATGACCGTGGTGGTCATCTCGAACGCCGAGGGCCAAAAGTTCGACAACGAATTGCAGGTCAAGGGCCGGGATGTCATCGCCACCCCGAACCAGCCGCTGCCCAACGGTGAATACACCGTGACCTACCGCGTGGTTTCCTCCGACGGTCACCCCATCGACGGAACCGTGGGCTTCACCCTGGAAGACCAGGCGGCCGGCAGCGACGCGACCGAAACCGCAGCGGCCCCGAGCACCGAGGCCAGCGACGAAC
>NZ_BAXF01000222.1:0-3487 GCF_001310435.1 Arthrobacter sp. JCM 19049
CACCGTTACCGGTGGCGGGCTGCTTTCGGTTTGGCGTGGTTCCGCCTGGGCCGGCGCCAGACTGAGCGCGGTCAAGCCCAACGCCAAGCTGATCGCGCAGGCTGGGGCGCGAAGTGATCGTGGGTGCACAGCTACCCGCTCCTTGGGGGTTGATGGGTTCTGACCCCCTCAAGCTAGGCGAAGTGCACCATATCCAATGGAAGTGACACGCATCACATTCCAAAAGTTGTGGTTGTCCTGAGGAACCGGCTTTCGGCGCAGCGCCTCCGGGGTGGGGCCGTCCTTCGGCGAGGAGCCGGCGGTTTCTGCGTACGAAGCACCATATGCCTTTCCCGCCGATTTTTGCGCGCAACCTTGGTTCCGGGCAGAGGCAATGAAAGGCCCCTGTGCAGCGCCGGCCCATGGCGGAAAGCACTAGGCTTGGGCCATGGATTCCTCGGCCTCCCGGCTCCCGCCGGTCGACCTCGCGCGGGCAAGACAATTGTGGGGCGATTATGTGCTTTGGGCAGGGGGCGGGGGCCTGCGACCCGAGGTGTTGCCTGTCGTTGACTACTTCGGGGACAGTCCCGCATTGGCCGATGCGTTGCTGCGCGCAGTTTCCGACGGGGATAAGCGCGCAACCTCGAGCCTGGAGAACGAGTACACGGCAAGCGGTGAACCGTTGCCGGAGGCAGGCGCCTATTGGCTAGCCTGCGATTCCACCGGTACGGCGCGTCTCATCCTGCAGACCACCGAGGTCACCTTGGCGGCCTTTGACCACGTGGACGCCGATTTCGCCTTTGCCGAAGGGGAGGATGACCGCTCGTTGGCCAGCTGGCGCCGCGAGCATGAGAAGTACTGGCGTCGCACCCAGCGGGTTGCTGGACACCAATGGGATCCGACCCTGACGTCGCAGCCGGGTTTCCGAGTCGTGCTTGAGCGTTTCGTTGTCGCCTGGCCTATGGGCCCCGGCAGGGCGTAGCCCCCAGCGGTTTTTCCGCGCCGGTGGATCTGCCGGCTCGTGGATGAGGAATCTGTACAGGGTTTCACAGGGCTCCAACTGCGGGACAGGCCAAGCAGGCCCGGCCCTGCGGCTGCTGCACGGTGCTGCCCCCGGTCCGCGGATGCGTGTAGGACCCGCGCCACCCGCTACAGCGGGCGCGGTGTCAGCGGCGCCATCCTGCCGGGGGGATTGTCAAGGATCTGCGATTTTCGCCTTCACATAATGACTTACCGGCGCATGTGACCCCATTGTTACGGTGCTGACGGGCCTTTGTCGCCTCCTTGGTGGCGATGTGACGTTGATGTTTCGTCATGGTTGGTCACATGAATGTCCCCGCCGCACACTGAAATCACCCGGAACACCCACCGGAACAACACCATCCAGAGCGACTGAGAGACCTGGCTCGTTGACGTCGCAGCAACCACCCCGACGGGGAGCGGTGCTAAGGCCAGGACCGATGGAGATTGCTAGATTTCGCAACGGTCCCCGCACACGGGCGGATGTCTGCCTGTTTTGCCTCCCTTCGCGGGAGGGACCTGAATTCAGCGTGCTCCTCGGGCTAAACCGAGAGGAACACGGATTATGCGGCCACCACGTTTGGCGCTGAAAGCCACCGCACTGCTTGCGGCCCTGGGGCTGTCGTTGACCGCATGCGGCGGCAGCGGCGCGGCAAGCCCGAACACCGAGGCGGCACAGCCAGCCGGCGACCCGGTGCAGGGTGGAACCCTGACCTACGCCGAGGTCACCCCCATCGACAACTGGCAGACCCAGGCGGCCCGGTTCTACGAGAAGGCCAACGTGCTGAACTCGGTGCTGGACCGGCTGACCTATTTTGACGCCGAGCAGGGCAAGCTGGTGGGGTGGATCGCCAGCGACTTCACCTCCAACGAGGCCAAGACCCAGTACACGATCACCATTCGTGATGGGGTGACGTTCTCCAACGGCACCGCACTGGATGCCAAGGCCGTCAAGGCGAACCTGGACGCGCTGGGACTGGGCATCAAGGATGCGCAGATCCAGCCGAACGTGGATTTCTCGGCGTACAAGTCCTCCAAGGTGCTCGACGGGAACAAGGTCCAGGTCACCCTGAAGCGTCCGGACGCCAACTTCCTGCGCGCCACCTCCTCGGTGACCGCCGGGCTGGTGGCCCCCGAAACGCTGAAGCTGGACAACGCCGGGCAGTCGGCGATCTCCAAGATCGTGGGTTCGGGACCGTTCGTCTTCGCCTCGGAAAAGCCCGATGAGGAGGTGGTGTTCAGCGCCCGCGACGACTACGCCTGGGCTCCGCAGGGTGCACAGAACCCGGGGGCTCCCTACCTGGATGAGCTGGTCATCAAGTACCTGCCGGAGGTTGCGCACCGTGCCGGGGCCGCCCAGTCCGGGCAGGTGGACCTGGTGCGGGGATTGCAGCCGGTGGATGAGCAGGTGCTGAAATCCGGCGGCGGCCAGGTGTTCGCCGCGCAGGGCGTGGACTTGACCACCAACAACGCCTCGGTGCGCATTGGCTCCGGGCAGCTGGCCGACGCCAAGGTCCGCCAGGCGCTGCAGGTGGGCATCGACCGCCAGGCGCTGAAGGACACCGTGCTTTCGGACAGCTATGTGATTTCCGCATCGATTCTGAACCACAAGGCCCCGGGCTTCGTGGACTTTTCCGCGGAATTGGCCTACGACCCGGCGCGCTCCAAGGAGCTGCTGGATGAGGCCGGCTGGGTTCCGGGACCGGATGGGATCCGGCAGAAGGACGGGAAGAAGCTGGAGGTCACCGTCGCCTCCTCGAACAACTCGGTGGTCATCAAGCCGGCCTTCGAACTTATTGAGCAGCAGTGGCGCGAGATCGGGGTCAAACTGGTGAACCGGGCAGCGGACAACACGTTCCTGACCAGTGCCCTGGTCGATGACAAGGTCGAATTCTTCGGCACCCGGCAGTTCGCCTACGGCGGGCTGGGGCCGGTCTTCGGGCCGGCGAACAACACCCAGACGCTGAACGCGGACGAAGAGTTGAACGAACTGTTCACCCGGGAACAGGCGGCCACCACCGAGCAGGAGCACCTGAAGCTGATCGGTGAGGAACAGCGTGCCCTGGTGCTGGACAAGGCCCTGACCCTGGTGCTGTGGGATGAGGTCCAGGTCTACGGCGCGCATTCGCACCCACGTCGACTTCACCTCCGGCACCGCCCCGATCTTCCAGGGCGCCTGGAAGAGCGGCAAGTAGGGGAGGGAAGCATGGGCGGATACATTGCCAAGCGCGTTGGCCAGGCCCTGCTGGTCATCTGGCTGGCCTACACCGCGGTTTTCCTGGCGGTGCAGGCCCTGCCGAATGACCCGGTGACCATCTTCCTGTCCACCGACGCCGCCGCGGACCCGGCCACCATCGCACAGCTGAAGGCCCACTACGGCTATGACCAACCGCTGATCACCCAATACCTGGGGCAGCTGGGCGCGCTGCTGCGCGGGGACCTGGGCTACTCGCTGTCCTCCGGGGCGCCGGTGGCGGCCCGGATCGGG